>NZ_MPRL01000051.1:0-32260 GCF_002020875.1 Solemya pervernicosa gill symbiont
TTCGTCGTTCGCTCGCGCTCTCAACTACGAATATGCAGACGGCGTCGACTATCGCGGACTAACCGCCTTCGCTTCGCTATCCATGGCGGTCAGCGAATGCCAGCAAACGGAAAAAACTGCGTCGTGAGCGTCGGCACGTCATTGAAGCGGGCATTGAATTTCAGGTACTACACGGAGATGAGATCAGCGACGATTTGTGGCCACAGATTCACCACTTCTACGCCTCAACCTTCCACGAGAAGGGAGGTATTCCAACACTGAACGAGGCCTTCTTTCGTGAGGTAGGACGTGGATTGGGGCGCAAGATGGTCGTTATTCTGGCAATACGTTCGGGCAAAATCATCGCAGGTGCCATCTGCTTTCGAAGCGATGATACGCTCTACGGTCGCCACTGGGGCACACTCGAGAACCACCATAGCCTCCACTTCGAGACCTGTCTCTACCAGGGGATCGACTACTGCATTCAACATGATCTGAAGCGTTTTGAGCCGGGGGCACAGGGTGAACATAAGGTGGCACGTGGTTTTGAACCGACCGAGACCCTGTCGGCCCACTGGATCGCTGATCCACAGTTTCGCGAAATGATTGACCGTTATCTACAACAGGAACGAGCTCGGGGAGTCGCTATTTTTGCGGAAGCTTGTTTTGGGCGTCCAAGCCCAAGCAAGCGGCAAATACTTAACGCGACCGTTTATGCCTACGGCGCCCCGAGTATATCGACGACATGCGTGATCGCCTGCCGTTTAAGCAACATAGCGGGAGCTAACCACCGCGCCCATTGGCGAGTTGTTCAAAGACGTAACCGTTGATAAAGAGGCTCTGGTGCTGATCGAGCTTACCAAACTCCAATCCATACTGAACGCGGCGCTTACCCTCTTGATTCTCGAAAATCTTGCTATTACGAATTACACCCGCGATACGTAGCTTCTCACGCATACCGCTGAAGGTGAGCGGCATCGTTAACGAAAGGATATCCTCTTTCTCACCAAGGTGTGTCTGGGCCACCAACATGCAGCCCGAGGCGCTCAGGTCGAGTAGTCGCACACCATCCTCACCGACTGCCACACCACCCTTGGCAACCCTGACCTCAATATTGGTTTCAGCCCGCTGTGCCTTGCGTATCTTCACCGCTTCAATCTTCTCGGGATAGCGCAGATGAAGGTAGTCGTAGGGTGTATTATTGAGCCCCATCACCACCGTCGAAAAGGCGTAGATATCGCTTGCCCCCATGTAACGAACCGCCACATGGTCACCTGCCTTCAGGGTAAAGGGCTTCTCTTCACTCTGGGGCGTAGTCACGACAAGACTCTTGCCAGCCAAATATCCGATCAGCGTCACTTCTCCACGCGGCGCATCATTATCACCTATCAATTGGAGCTGAACCGTAGCGCCAATATCAATTTTCATTTCAGTTAGCTTTGCCAAGCTTCACACCCTAGTGGCTGTCACTTCTGTCTTAGATATAATCAGGTTATAGGCAATATATAAATATCTTGTTACCCATTGCGCAACCCGACGAATTGTAATGATAGAACTGCCCTGGATCGATCCATCTGATGAAGAGTGTCACTTCCCGGATGTCAGCCAAGCACTGCTAGAGCCAGACGGGCTGCTCGCCTTTGGCGGCAACCTGAACCAGCGCTGCCTGCTCAAGGCCTATCGTCACGGCATTTTCCCCTGGTACAACGAGGGCGAGCCAATCCTCTGGTGGTCTCCAGACCCACGCACCGTGCTCTTCCCTGATGAGCTAAAGATCTCTCGCTCACTAAAAAAGACCCTGCGCAAGGCCCCTTTTCAGATCACCCTGGACCGTGCTTTCAACAGCGTAATGGCTGGATGCGCCGAACCCCGTAAAGACCAGAGCGGCACCTGGATCGATGAGAAGATGGGCCTCGCCTATCAAAATCTGCACAGAAACGGACATGCCCACTCGGTTGAGGCGTGGCAGGATGGTGAGCTGGTCGGCGGACTCTACGGTGTTGCCATCGGCAAGGTCTTCTTCGGCGAATCGATGTTCAGCCGTGCCACCGATGCCTCCAAGGTTGCCACCGCCCATCTGGTCAAACAGCTGATCGCCTGGGATTTTAAGCTCATCGACTGTCAGGTCTACACGGATCACCTGGCCAGCCTGGGTGCCCGAGAGATCAGGCGCGAGCAGTTCACCACTCTTCTTAACCAGTGGTGCGACTACCCCAACCCCCCCACCAGTTGGCCGCTAGAGATCGACGTCCCCTGCGAACAGACTATCAGCCTATGAGCAACGGCATCGACCTAAACTCTCTCGCCTTCTTCGCCAGTCAGGAACACGACTGTAGCTATCTGGATGATCACGTTGCCAGAACGCTGTTTGCCGACCCGGAGGCAGCGCTGACTCCCGCTATCTACGATAAACTGATTGAACTCGGTTTTCGCCGCAGTGGTGATCACCTCTACCGCCCACAATGCCCTGAGTGCGATGCCTGCTGGTCGGCACGAATTCCTGTGGCCCAATACACGCCAAAACGCAGTGATCGACGCATTGTTAAACTCAACAGCGATCTCACAGTAACTCGAGCTGAGGCCAGTTTTGATGAAGAGCACTTCGCGCTCTACAGCCGCTACCTCAATGCACGCCATCCCGATGGCAGTATGGCCGAGAGCAGCAGTGAGGAGTACATCAACTTTCTGACCAGCAACTGGAGTGAGACCCAATTCAACGAATTTCGCCTGTACGGAAAACTACTCGCAGTCGCAGTGACTGACCGCGTTGCCAACGGCCTCTCTGCCGTTTACACATTCTTCGATCCTGAAGAGGGCAAACGGAGCCTCGGGAAATATGCCATTCAGTGGCAGATTGAAGCGTGCATAAAAGAGCAACTAACCTACCTCTACCTCGGCTACTGGATCGAGAACTGCCAGAAGATGGCGTACAAGGGTGATTACAGACCACTCGAATACTTCAGAGCAAACCTCTGGCATGAACTATCCTAACTACCGACCTGATTCGCACTCTTCAAACCAACCAAAAGTCGGGGAGTCGCTATTTTTGCGGAAGCATGTTTTGGGCATCCAAGCCCAAGCAAGCGGCAAATACTTAACGCGACCGTTTATGCCTACGGCGCCCCTTCGCTTCGCTATCCATGGCGGTCAGCGTATGATTTTGGAAAAAACAGTTCGTGCTAACATTTATAAAAATGGATTAGCGAGTACGTGATATGGAAATTTTAATCGTCGATGACCATCAGCTTTTCCTCGATGGACTGCGTCATATTCTGGCCAAACTCAATAGTAATGTCGTCATTACCGAATCGAACTGCGCCGAGGATGCGATTACCATTCTAGATAGCAGTCAGAGTTTCGACCTGGTACTGATCGATCTCAATTTGCCCGGTATGGATGGCATGTCGATTCTGCAGCGCATGCATGAACGCCGCAGCCTGAACTCGATCATTGTGCTCTCGGCTGAAGAGCACCCAAACACGATCAAAGCGGCACTCGAGATTGGGGCCTTGGGTTTTATTCCAAAATCCCATAGTAGCAAGGAGATGCTGAGCGCCCTGCAGGCGGTGCTGGACGGTGAGATTTATGTACCGGAGGGGATACAGAAGCAGATCGACAACCTCACAACCACTCGTCCTCCCAAGGCGGCTGAGAACAACAGCCAACTGAAGGCGAGTGGTACTACCAAGCGTCAATATGACGTGCTGTTACTCCTGTCGAAGGGGTACTCGAACAAACAGATCAGCGCCTCACTCTTTCTCACCGAGCACACCGTCAAGACGCATATCAGCGCACTGTTTAACGCCTTAAGCGCACAGAACCGCACTGAGTGTGTGCAGTTGGCACAACACCAGGGCATCATTCCCAGTTAATCTGGATTCACTCACTCCGAAAGCGATTGGTGTATGACTGTTCTCAGTCGCGCTGGCTGTACCGGTTTCAACAGCAGCTGATAGCCCGTCGACTCAGTAAACTCCGCCTGATCGGGTATCGAATCGCCTGTAATCAGAATCCCCGGTATCGACCGGCCATAACGCTCTCTCAAAACATCGAGTGCTTCGACACCGGTCACCACCTCACTGAGGCGAAGATCTGAGATAAACGCATCGGGTAGCGAGCCACTCCGGTCAACTGCTGCAATCGCCTTTTCAAGTGTATCGGCAACAATCACCCGACACCCCCATTTAGTCAGCAGCTCCTCCATCGCATCGAGCACGTCACAATCGTCATCAACGACCAGCAGGATTCGACCTGCAAGATCCCAGCTGTGCTGAACACCCTGTTCCGCTGCAACCACCATCGATTCACTCCCTGCAGGCAGCTCAATAGAGAAGACACTCCCCCGTCCCACTCTCGACCGTACGCTAATTGGAAGATCTAGCAGCTGACAGAGGCGATTGACGATTGCCAGCCCCAGCCCCAACCCCTCGCTTCGATTGCGTCGGGCATTATTCAACTGGTGGAACTCGTCAAAGATCACCTCCTGATCCTGTTCAGGGATACCAATACCGCTATCCCAAACCTGTAACAGAATCTTCTCACCACGTTTACGACAGGTGAGCAGAACGCCTCCCTTCTCCGTATAGAAAAGAGCATTACTGATCAGATTGCGCACTATCCGCTCTAACAACAATCGATCGGTCACAACTGCGCCACAACTGTTTCTAAATGAGAGCCGTAGCCCCTTATCTTTTGCCTCTGTCTCAAACTCTTCAGACAGCTGCTTCATCAGCTTATCAATATCAAAGTGACTCATCTCTGCCGTGATCTCATTGGCATCGAGTCGGGAGACGTCGAGTAGCGCATCAAAGAGGTTGCGCAGCGCAACCAACGAGAGATCGACCTTGGACAACAGTCGTTGTCGCTCCTCCCTGCTCTCCGCCTCCTTGAGTACATCAAAGAGCAGTGTCATTGAATGGAGTGGCTGACGAAGGTCGTGACTGGCAGCTGCCAGAAATCGTGACTTTGCCAAGGCCGCCTGGTTGGCTTCCTCGGTTTTAACCTGTAGCGCTTCAGTCATTGCATCGCTGTTATATCTCAGCAACATCTCCGAGCGGATCGTGCCACACATTTTTTTATTAAGCGCGATGGACATCAGCAGATACCAAAGCATAAGCATCGATAACGAGACATACGCAACACTGCCCTCTAACAACAACCTACCCACCACCGCTGAGAGCGTGGGAATGGAAAAGTAGTAAAAACCCTTGGGCATATAGGCACCGAACAAGACCGAACCGATACTTAGACTGATCACCAGAGTTAGGATAAACAGCTGATGTGAAATGGAGTTTTCAACGAAGAAGATAATCGGGGTTGAGGCCCATAGGAGCCCAGATCCCAACGAGGTCAAAGTGAACCGATCACTCCACAGCTGTGCGTTCTCCCACGTAACATCACTGCTATGATAGATACCGGCGAGTCGATAACGGATCAGAATGACGCACACCATCAGAGACAACCAGAGTAGTAATATTCCAGTGTCGATCTGTGACCACATCACAGCTACCACAATAGCGGGGATCAAAATAACCGCAAAGGGGCCTGCTTTGATTGCTCTAAAGACCTCATCCACCGCCTCCTTGACAAACATCCCCTCCATTCTTGCCTGATCATCGGCGCTCTGTTCGCTAGCAACTCGATCTGTTGTCACGTCAGTTTTCAACAAATTAGAAACGATATTCAAGGCTGGTTCCAAGGTGTCGGGGTTCCCCCCAGAAACGGGTCGTACCGACCACCGGGTCGAGACGCACGATCGATCTTGCGTAGAGCTCATCGGTAAGATTATTTACAAACAGCGACAGCGACCAGCGCTCTTTATGCCCCCGAATATCCATACCGATATCGAGCACCCCATGCCCCTCCTGCATTACTGCTTCATCGTGGTAGGGGCTAAAGTAGACCCTGGAACGATAGCGGTAATTTGCACTCACACCCGTTTTGACACCCTGGTCATGCAACCAGTGGTAGGAGAGGCCCAAATTTAGCGCCAGATTGGGAGAGTCAGGGAGCGGGTCGCCGGAACGATCGGGATCATCAAGTGGATTATTAGGATCAACCGTCGAGAAGGCGTCGTAGTGGGCATCCAGCGCAACAACGCCAATATCGAAAACCAGTCTTGGAGTCATACTGTAGTTTAGATTCAGATCGACACCTCAAACCGAGGCTCGTGCTGCGTTACTGATCAGTGGCGTGGTGCCCGCCGGCGCACCGGCTGGAATAGTAAAGAGCTGAATATCTTCGTAATCGTAGTAGAAGATCGAGGCGTGACCATTCAGACGGCGTCCTGTAGCTGCCCGGCTAACCCCCATTTCGTAAGCCCATAGATACTCTGGCTCATAGGCCGATTGAATCGATGCCGCATTGAAGCCGCCCGCTTTATAACCACGAACAGCCTTGGCATAGAAGCGATTGTTACTCAGATCATTATGCTCGATCGATAGTTCGGGAAGCAGCGCCAACCAGGCATCGCTATCGCGATTACTGAGCAGACTGCTCCCCATCGGGCTGACCAGGAGCTTATCCTGATCAACCTCTCGGCTATCGTAACGATAGCTCAGACCGAAACGTGCCCAGGAGCGTGCCTCGACCCGGTAGGCCAATTCACCGAACAACGCCGCCGACCACTCATTAAGATCACCACTACCCTGTGACAGCGAAGCCAGCGCTGGCAGATCGACATCGAAGCCGAGACGTTTCTCACTGTTGTGCAGGTAGAGCCCCGCCAACCATCTGAACCGTTCGACATCCGAAGAGCTGAAGCGTAGCTCCTGACTCAATGCCTCACTACGCAAGGCACGAATACTTGATGCAAAATCGACCTCGGTGCCATGGAGCTCTTCATTCGAATCGACAACGAGCCTCTGATAACCGGTCGTTGCATGGAGTTTAACCGGGCCAAAATCGCGCTTTACTCTGAAGCTGTATATATCCCGTTCAGTGTCCTGATACTCACGTGTATCATGCATCACCTCACGTGGATTATCGGGTACCGTGCCTCCGAGCAGAATGCCGCCATTGACACCTGAATCGGTATCGGGCTGCTTACCGCAACCGTGTGCATCATCGACACGTTCCGTCTCCATGCTCAGCATCAGGTCCCAGCCATCTTCCGGCCAGAATCGCAACTTACCTCGCCACGCATAGCTCTCCTGATTATCAACCTCGTTACCAAGATAGAGGTTCTTCGTATAACCGTCCCGTTGGATAGCCGTACCAGCAACACGAACCGACCAGTCACCACCCAGCGGTTGGTTATAAGCCCCACTAACTCGCCTCTGGCCATAGTCGCCAAGAAGCAGATCGACAAAGCCATTAATGTAGGGATCGGGGTCACGACTCACAATCGACAGGGCACCACCGATGGTTCCGTAGCCCTGCGCCACGCTGCTAGGGCCCTTCTGCAGTCCGATACTCTTGACATCATAGAGACTGCGTGGTGACCACATGCCGCCATTGAGATAGATACCATCGACATAATTACCAACACCCGACTCGGATGCGGATGAGAGAGTGCTGCCAACGCCCCGAATCACAACATTACCGAAACCGCCTCCCTGCATCAGTGACATGCCGGGCATCGCTCTCTGGATTTCACTGGTATGGTCGATATTTTCCCTACCGAGATCATCGGCATACAAATACTCATTCACGTGAGATGGGGGTGAATCATCATCGTCCCACTGCGAGGGCGAAACAATAATCGTTACCGATTCTTCTTCATCAAAACCGGCCCAGACATTGGTCAAGTGCGCCAGGAAAAACAGAGCTATCCATGTATTTTTCGTCAAGGTTCCCTCACTAATATTTATTTTTATTTACAGTTATCCATTCATACCTACATCTATCAGATAGACATAACATCCATACCCCCATCTATAGGTGGAAAGGTATTCAACTTAAAATTCATACTTTTGTCTAATACTCAGACACTCAACCTTCTTCTACGATGTCATTGCTGATTAATAACTCACTTATCGGCACATCAGACCAATGACAGTCTGTAGAAAATATAATTAATAAGAGGAATATCTGAATATGAGCAATATACAAATCACAAACAACACCAAGCTACCCATCCATGTTGCTACATCATGGGCAAACATAGTCCAAGAGTTTATAAATGATGTGGAACCCGGTGATACCGTAAATCTACCAGCGGCTGGTTTTGGATGGCAAGATCTATCTATTGTCACCGGAACTCCAGAAAATAAAATCAATCATAATAATGATTGGTCAGCTGTATTAGGTCTTGGTGGCGCAGTACTAGGAGGACTTGGAACGATCGCGGGGGTGTGCCTTCTTCCATTTAGTGGTGGCGCAAGTACCGGAATTATTGCTGCCGGAGCTGCCGCAACTGGGGCATCCGTTATTTCCCTTAGCGCTGGTACAGCGGTAATGATTGGAGAATTTCAAGTCCATCCTGTTCACATCACTGCCCTATGGGGACCCGATGGTTATACGGTGAACGTAGACGGAGGTGACATCATAGGCGAACTTAACGAAAACAAGGAGTTCGTAATTAATGATGTCAAACCAATTAAAGCACATTGGACAAACAAAACATCTGGTACAAAGGGCACAGTTACAAGCCATAAAAAATAGTTAATTCAATAGAAACAACAATATTGATTAACTACAAACACATCGAAAATCCAATTCGGTTATGACATAGCACTCGGTTTAACTGGGATACTCACCGCATCCGTAACACATATTTTGCAATACGCAGCGCAAAACATGTGTTACGGAGTTAGTCGGATATAGCCGACCAATAGAAACATCGAATCCCAACTAATAGCAGCATCAAATAGATAGTGGCCAAGGCAGGCAGAGCTCTACTACAGAAAAGTTGATATTCTGTTCTTCATACTGAGATTCTCTTGCAAACAAGCCAGACCAGGAAGAGACACCCTCTAGTATTTACAACAATTCCTCCCTGAGATCGTTTTTCCAGGAGAAACGTAGCGCGAAGGCAATCCATCTTCTGCACAAGATGGGCTACACAAACGTCTACTCGGTCATTGATGGCTTTGAAAGTGACAAAAGCAAGGTGCTTGCCGACAACGGACAGCGCACTGTCAATGGATGGAAAAATAACGGCCTACCCTGGACCTATGCACTAAATGAAAACAAGATGCACTTTGAATAACTGGTCGGATCGGAGATAAAAAACTCTCTAATATTAGAAACAATTGCTCTCTGGCACCTATCTTACTTGCCAAGACATTTCGCCATTTGGCGCAACTGCCGGCGTGAAGCTATCCCGTATTTTCAGCAGCCATTCACCAGTAGTTGAAAAGTACTCCTCTCCAAAATCACCCCAACTAAACTTCGCTACTGATCCGGGTGGAATTGTGACGAAATCTTCAGGCTTTGGTGGATTAGTGGTTCTGAAACGATCGAGGAACAAGGGGGCCTCGTTGTTTTCACCTAACTTTCCAAAGA
Organism: Solemya pervernicosa gill symbiont; assembly: GCF_002020875.1. NCBI lineage: Bacteria > Pseudomonadati > Pseudomonadota > Gammaproteobacteria > Solemya pervernicosa gill symbiont. The sequence goes on from NZ_MPRL01000051.1 coordinate 9,427, forward strand.
TTATTTCACCAAGCCGCTGACACTTGCACAGAACCACGTGGCTAGTTCCGTTGTTTCTTACGAAGTAATCAACGAAAAATGCCTTTCCAAATTCCGCCTCGCTTGTTCTTGGCTTCAATTCATACGTGAGTAATCGTTCATCCGGGGCTGATACGGCTGAAAATGGAATGAGCAAACCGAACAGTAAGAGCATGATCAGCAATGCATGGTTTGATTTTTCCACCTCAAGTTCCTTTTGAAACATAACGTTTAAGCTAAACCGACCGGTGTAGCGGTGCTTGTTTTGTGCGAATTTGCACAAAAAAGTGCCGCGGAGGCGGGTCGGTTTGAGCGCCTTGTTATGTGTCGCCGCATAAGCTATTTTTTCTCATTTCATCAAGAAGCTGCTTGGCATCATTTAATGCTAAAGTGGCTCTTTTTGAATTCCTCATACTTGCTGGCACTTCATGTTCAAAGGTCTCAACTTCCATTGAAATATCGAGACACGATAGGCGGTAATACTCCTTTTCGTCACCATCCATAATCTTTCGCACTAGCCCGGTTTTTATGGGAAGACCATATGCTAGTTGGTCTGAGATAGTTATTCTTGGATCAAGTGGTTTTATAGCGTTGATTGTATTGTGTTTCATTAGCTCATATGTGGTTACTCCACCTACAAGTGCCCCCATAACAACTTCGGGGAGTCGCTATTTTTGCGGAAGCATGTTTTGGGCATCCAAGCCCAAGCAAGCGGCAAATACTTAACGCGACCGTTTATGCCTACGGCGCCCCGACTATCGGGGACTAACCGCCCTCACTTCGCTCTCCATGGCGGTCAGCGGATGAGATGATAATTATCTTAATATTCATTTCTTTACACATAACAGTTAATTATGTGGACGACACATATAATGCGTTATGTAGCCGGCTCGTATAATTGTATTATGCCGCCAATTGTTCTCATCAATTTGTGGAATTTGTTGCTTGGATGCACAGAACTGTGACTTTTTCATCCCATCTCCCTCGGGTTAATTCCTTGTTGTTTTCTACACTCTAAAACGATTGACGATTAATCGTCCGGCATACTCGAGGCGGGATGGCTAAGCAGCGTCGCCTTTACTTCCAGTGCATCGATGACGCTCATCTGACGGAAAGTACCAGCCTTCAACATCTTCTCCAGATTGATCACCAGATGTTCGTTTTCGATTTTCATCACACTGCCCTGAAAGCTGTAGTACTGATTGCACTCGGGAACAGGAAGATCGAGGATGAGAGTACGCCCTGGCTGGCTGATGACAGACACCTTACTATCGGGGTCGAACTGCATACGCGCACTGGTTTCGCAGAAGTCGATCACGTTGCACTGGTAGCGTTTATCACTGGTTCCTGAGCGTAGTGTTGCAGGGATCTTGGTAAATACGCGGGTATGTTTGCGACGCTCTTTGAGGGCAAGGCTCTCGGGTACCAGGTCGAGCAGTGCGACACGGAGGTTGGTATAGACCCCCTCTTTTAGTTCCTGATTACGTCGGACGGTGGAGTCGACCACTGGTACCGTGCCGTGTTTGCAGACCGATGAGATGAGTGAGATCGAGTTACGGATGCGGAACATGCCGGTACGACGTAGCTCTGCTTTGCTATCGTAGTCGAGCTTATCCTCTTCGTGGCTCTCAGCAGGCACCATGATGGAGAACTTCTCGACTTTCTTAATCTCGACCCGCTCTCCCCGCCTGGCCAGATAGAGATGGTGATTGCCGTCACTATCTTGCTCGATCTGAACCTCTGAGGCGCTGTAGACCGCTTCATCATCGAGCATGTAACCAACGATGATGGTATCGAGTTGTAGATCCTCTTTATATTCGGGGAAGCAGGAGAGCTTCTGGCCGATGACGAAGTAGCCGATCAGCTCCTCGATCTTATCAAACGGGATCGACTTCACCTCCGGCTTGTCCGACTTCTGCCCGGACTGTTTGCCAGATTTCTGTGAAAACTTCTTTATCAAGCCGATCATTAACTACCCTTCCCCATCACTCTCCGCGTTATCTGCACAGACACGCCGGAACACCCTGATTTTATTATGCCTATCCATCGATAGCTATATCCCTTGTAGATTGGCGCACGTCACTATAGGCACACCTCTCCTTCTCTTCCTACTCTTATCGGCCGCTCGACTAAATAGTTGAAAAATTAGTGACCTATCTGTCATTTTTGAGACATAAAAAAGCCGCGCCGATGGTAATCGGCACGGCTCTTTACACCACAGGGTCGTCTATCAGGCCGCAACAACCGGAATCTGCACCGCTTTGGCCACACCCTGATACTTATCGATCTGGTCAAAGTTGAGATAGCGGTAGACATCATCGGCCATGGTATCGAGCAGTGCGACCTTCTCCCGATACTCCTCAGATGTCGGCAACTTACCGAGCAGTGCTGCCACTGCCGCCAACTCGGCCGAGCCGAGATAGACCTGCGCATCCTTACCGAGACGGTTAGGGAAGTTACGCGTCGAAGTGGAGAAAACCACCGCCTCATCAGCCACACGCGCCTGGTTGCCCATACAGAGTGAGCAGCCCGGCATCTCGGTGCGTGCACCCGACTTGCCGAAGATGCTGTAGTAGCCCTCCTCAGTCAGCTGATGCTCATCCATCTTGGTTGGCGGTGCGATCCAGAGTCGGGTCGGCACCGAGCCACCATCGGCCTCCAGCACCTTCCCGGCGGCACGGTAGTGTCCGATGTTGGTCATGCAGCTACCGATAAAGACCTCATCGATCTTGTTGCCTGCCACTTCGGAGAGCAGTTTCACATCATCCGGATCATTCGGACAGGCGACGATCGGCTCTTTAATCTCATTGAGATCGACCTCGACCACCGCCGCATACTCAGCATCGGCATCAGGCCCCAACAGCTGCGGATCAGCAATCCACTTCTGCATCGATTCGATACGACGACTCAGGGTACGTTTGTCGTCATAACCGTTGGCGATCATCCACTTCAGCAGGGTGATATTGGAGTTGAGGTACTCGATGATCGGCGCTTCATTCAGATGTACGGTACAGCCAGCCGCTGAGCGTTCGGCCGAGGCATCGGAGAGTTCAAACGCCTGCTCCACCTTAAGGTCAGGTAGCCCCTCAATCTCGACAATACGACCCGAGAAGATATTCTTTTTGCCCGCCTTCTCCACCGTCAGCAGCTCCTGCTGAATGGCAGCATGAGGGATGGCGTTTACCAGATCACGCAGGGTGACACCCGGCTGCATATCGCCCTTGAAGCGCACCAGTACCGACTCGGGCATATCGAGCGGCATCACGCCAAGTGCTGCAGCAAAGGCGACCAGACCAGAACCGGCCGGGAAACTGATACCGATCGGGAAGCGGGTATGTGAATCACCACCCGTGCCGACGGTATCGGGCATTAACATGCGATTGAGCCAGGAGTGGATGATGCCGTCACCCGGACGCAGCGAGACACCACCACGTGAGGTGATGAAATCGGGCAGCGTGTGCTGCAGCTTGATATCGATCGGCTTTGGATAGGCAGCGGTATGACAGAAGCTCTGCATCACCAGATCGGCGGAGAAACCGAGACAGGCGAGTTCCTTGAGCTCGTCACGGGTCATCGCACCGGTGGTGTCCTGAGAACCGACCGTGGCCATACGCGGCTCGCAGTAGGTGCCGGGACGCACACCCTCAACACCACACGCCTTGCCAACCATTTTCTGTGCCAGGGTAAAGCCCTTACCGGAGTCGGCCGGTGCAACCGGACGGATAAAGGTCTCTGAGGGTGAGAGGCCAAGCGCCTCACGGGTCTTGTCGGTCAGCGAACGGCCGATGATCAGCGGTATACGGCCACCGGCACGCACCTCGTCAGACATGGTGCTCGGCTTGAGATCGAACTCGGCAACCACCTCACCCGCCCCGTTGTAGACCTTCCCTTCAAACGGTTTGATGGTCAGCTCATCGCCCATCTCCATCTTCGACACGTCACACTCAATCGGCAGCGCCCCCGAGTCCTCTGCGGTGTTGAAGAAGATCGGTGCGATCTTGCCACCGATCACCACTCCACCCTGACGTTTGTTGGGCACATAGGGAATATCCTCACCCATATGCCAGAGCACCGAGTTGATCGCCGATTTACGTGAAGAGCCGGTACCAACCACATCACCGACATAGGCGAGCGGTAGCCCCTTCTGCTTCAGCTCGGCGATTTTCTCCAACGCATCGGGCATCTTGGAGACCAGCATCGCCTTGGCGTGCAGTGGGATATCGGGACGGCTCCACGCCTCGGAGGCGGGAGAGAGATCATCGGTGTTGGTCTCACCGGGTACCTTGAAGACGGTGACCTTGATCTCTTCAGCGAGCGGCTCGCGATCGGTAAACCAGAGCGCTTCGGCCCAGGCATCAACAACCTGTTTGGCGTGAGCGTTCGAAGCCGCCTTCTCCATCACATCGTGATAGGCATCGGCCACCAACAGGGTCTTGCTCAACGCCGCTGCGGCGGTAGTCGCCAGCTCGGAATCGTCTAGCAGTTCGACCAGACTGTTGATATTGAAACCACCCATCATGGTGCCGAGCAGTTCGGTGGCACGCGCCTTGTCGATCAGTGGCGAGGTGGCACTCCCCTTGGCGATATCGGTGAGAAAGGCGGCCTTGACGTAGGCGGCATCATCAACGCCGGGTGGCACGCGATGGGTAATAAGGTCGATGAGTGTCTGTTCCTCGCCAGCGGGGGGTTGTTTGAGCAACTCCATCAGTTCACTGGTCTGTTCAGCACTCAGGACAAGCGGTGGCAGGCCTTCGGCCTCGCGCTCGGCGACGTGTTCTCTGTAAGCTTCAAGCATCTATTTATTCACCTGATAAGAATAGTCGGGTATTAAAAAGGGTGATTCTACCCTGTTGAGGTGCCTGTGCCCAGAACGGGCAATAAAACTGGGGATTATTGACTAATCGCCCGCTGCCACGAAGCGGTTACGACCCGTCTCCTTGGCGTTATAGAGCGCTTTATCAGCAAGATTAACGAAACTAACCGGCTTATTTATATTTTCATTATCTGGAATAACGGTGGCAACTCCGAGACTCACGGTAACCACACCGGGGGGATTCTCTTTATGTTCGATGCCGAGTGCCTCAACGGCGGCTCGAACCACCTCAGCCACCTCTTTGGCACCCTCGAGGGGTGTCTCGGGCAGCAGAATCGAGAACTCTTCACCACCGTAACGGGCGATGGTATCGGTGGGACGTTTAACCGCGTCACTCATCGCCTTGGCCACCAGCTGCAGGCAGCTGTCACCCTCGAGGTGACCGTAGCTGTCGTTGTACTTCTTGAAGTTGTCGATATCGATCATGATGACCGAGATCTCATGCTGGTCGCGTTGCGCACGACTGAACTCGCGCTCCATGCTCTCATCGAAGTAGCGACGATTAGGAACACTGGTCAGGGCATCGGTGAGCGAGAGCTTCTTCAGCTCTTCGTTCATCCGCTCCAGCTCCTGCTGAGCCGACTGCAGCTCCTGCAGCGCCGCATCACGCTCTTTGCGGTCAAGATACTGGCGGAAGTGGGATCGCACACGGGCGATCAGCTCGATCTGCTCAGGCGGTTTAACCAGATAGTCGGTGGCACCGAGCTGGAAGGCGTTGCGTTTAGTTTCCGGCTGCTCACGGCTGGAAAGCACGATAATCGGTACATCACGGGTGGCAGGATTGGCTCGGAAATACTTCAGTAACATCATGCCATCAACATCGGGCATCACCAGATCGAGCAGAATGGTGGTAGCACCCACCTCACTCGCCATCGCAATCGCACTGGTTGCCTCCTGACAGTAGTGAAAGGCGACCTCGGGATCGTTCGATAACATGTCGCGAATCAGGTGCGCGACCATCTCCTGATCATCGACCAGTAGAACCGAGGGTGTCTCCTGAGAATCTGTCATCTATCGTCACAATCCATTCTTATTGTTGACCTGCGTTACAGCTCTATCCGAGCTACCGACGGTCACTGTAAAGGGTGGCATATATTAAACACTATTAGTGATGTTTTCTCGAGTCTGATATGGCCTCAATTTGATCCCTCAGCCGGTCGCTTGGTGTATTATTGCCCGATTCAATTTTGAGCTCTGGAGCAGGCATGGATCTTTCATCATTAACAGCAGTTTCACCCGTCGACGGCCGTTATGGTTCTAAAACCGACGATCTACGCCCAATTTTCAGTGAATTTGGCCTGATCAAACACCGCGTAGTCGTTGAGGTGCGCTGGCTGCAGATGCTCGCTTCCAATCCTGGCATTGCCGAAGTACCCCCTCTGGGCGAACATGCCAATAATCTGCTCAATGAGATCGCTGAGAAGTTCTCCGAAGAAGATGCGCAGCGGGTAAAAAATATCGAGCGCACCACCAACCACGACGTAAAGGCGGTTGAGTACTTTCTCAAGGAGAAGATCGAGGGCAATGCGGAGCTGGAGGCGATCAGCGAATTTATTCATTTCGCCTGCACCTCCGAGGATATCAACAACCTCTCCCACGCCCTGATGCTGCGCGAAGGTCGCACCCAGGTGGTACTGCCGATGATGGATGATCTAATCTCTGCCATCACCGCACTGGCCCACAACAACGCCGATGTGCCGATGCTCTCTCGCACCCACGGCCAGCCCGCCTCCCCCTCCACGCTCGGCAAGGAGATGGCCAACGTCGTCTACCGTCTTAAGCGTCAGCGCGAACTGCTGATTGGTGTGCCGATTCTGGGCAAGATCAACGGTGCGGTCGGCAACTACAACGCCCATCTCAGTGCCTATCCAGAACTCGACTGGGCGGCGATTGCCGAGGGTTTTGTCACCAGTCTCGGTCTTGAATGGAACCCCTATACTACCCAGATCGAGCCACACGACTATATGGCCGAGATGTTCGATGCGATCTCCCGGTTCAACACCATTCTGATCGATTTTGATCGCGACATCTGGAGTTACATCTCGCTCGGCTACTTCAAACAGAAGACCATCGCCGGTGAGGTTGGCTCCTCGACCATGCCGCACAAGGTCAACCCGATCGACTTTGAGAACTCCGAGGGCAACCTGGGGCTGGCCAATGCGATCTTCGACCATCTGGCGATGAAACTGCCGATCTCTCGCTGGCAGCGTGACCTGACCGACTCAACGGTACTGCGCAACATGGGGGTTGGTATCGCCTACTCCACCATCGCCTACAGCTCGACCCTGCGCGGCATCAATAAGCTCGAGGTCAATCCGCAACGTATCGCCGACGATCTCAACGCCACCTGGGAGGTGCTAGCCGAGCCGATCCAGACGGTGATGCGCCGCTACGGCATCGAGAAGCCCTACGAGAAGCTCAAGGAGCTGACCCGTGGCCAGGGTATCGACCGTGAATCACTACTCGCCTTTGTTGATGGACTGGAGATGCCGGAGAGTGCCAAGGATGAGCTAAAGGCGCTGACCCCATCCAACTACATCGGTAATGCGGTCGATCAGGCGCAGAAAATCTAACACCAACCCGCTAGACTGACTGTTATGGAGCTTGAGTTTTCCCATAACAATCACGAGGCACGGAATGTCAGAACCATTTCTTGATGGCCTCACCCTCGGCGAAGGGGGTGAGGATATTGAGCTGCAGAGTAGTGAACAGAATCGAGTTGCCGCCACACAGATGGTCAGCCAGGCACGCCGCACTCTGCACATCTTCAGCCACGATATTGAACCGCAGATCTACGACAACGACGAGTTTGTCAGCGCCGTTAAGGAGCTGGTAATCTACAGCCGCTTCACCACCGTTCAGATCCTCTTCCGCGATCCCACCTATGCGATCAAACACGGTCACCGTCTGGTCGACCTGTTTCGTCGCCTCAGCAGTTCCATCGAACTCCGCGAGATCCACTCCGATTTTCACACCCTTAACGAGGCATTTCTGGTCGTCGATGGACGCGGGGTTATCCATCGCCAGCTGGCAAGCCGCTACGAAGGTACTGCCAACTTCAACGCACCCATGCGTGGCCGCGAATTGATCCATACCTTCACCCAGGTCTGGGAGAAGAGCCAGCCCCACCCTGAACTACGGAGGCTTCACCTATGAAGCGCTTTCTGCTGTTACTGCTGCTCTTTCCACTGATGCTCAGTGCCGCTTCGACTCAGATCGAGGTGATCCCGCTCAAGTACCAGAGCGCGGAGAATCTGTTACCGCAGCTGAAGAAGTTCATCGATTCACCCGAACAGATCAGCGGCATGGGTTATCAACTGATCCTGCGTGCCACACCAGAACGGCTCAACGAACTAAAGGAGGTCATCAAAAAGCTCGACCTGATACCGCAGCAGTTTGTGATTATCGTCCGCCAGGGTGCCCGACAGCGCATGGCCAATAGCGGCGACCAAAAATCGATTCAGTTCAACAGCCGTGATGGGCGTGTGACCGGCAATGCTCAAATTCGCAGCTACAACACCCGCAACCGCTCCAACACACCTACGATGCAGCAGCTACGGCTGCTTGAAGGACACTGGGGTCATATCCTGGTGGGTCGATCAATCCCGGTGGGTGAGCAGCGCGTCGATCAGACCCCGTGGGGAACCTCGGTACAGAAACGGATCCGTTATCAGGATGTGATGACCGGCTTTGAGGTAATGGCACGCCGCTCTGGCAGTGAGGGAGTCACCTTGACCATTGCACCTCAGCGTCAGTCGATGGGCAGTGGTGGCGTGATCCGAAAACAGGAATTGGAGAGCCACATGAGTGGTCGGCTCGGTGAGTGGATGGAGATCGGTGCCAATCTGGATGAGATCGAACGCGCTCGTGGCGGAACCCTCTACAGCACCGCCGCACGCGGCTGGTCACAGCAGCGGATCGAGATTCTCGTTGAGGCGGTTAGATAGAGGCCTTGCACCCGGATTACACTCTGTTTCATCCGGGCTACGTAACATACTGTCACCCACTACCTATCTCTCAACCACCGCTCCCGTAGCGCTTCACGATTTAGCGCCAGCCACTGCATCGCGATGATAGGGCTGGCCGAATCGATCTTGCCCTGTTTCAACCACTCCATCGCCTCATCGAAGTCAACGACCAGCGCACAAATATCCTCCCCTTCGTGCTCCAAACCATAAACTCCACCAGCTCCACTGGCATCAACTCGCCCACAGAAGAGCGAGATAATCTCTGAGGCTCCGCCGGGACTGACAAAATAGTCGCAGATGGTTTCGAGTTCCTCGACCTTGCAGCCGGCCTCCTCCTCCGCCTCGCGTTTGACCAGTTCCTCCACCGGCTCACCCGGCTCTACCATGCCAGCCACAACCTCCATCAACCAGGGACCGTTGGGAGCATTGAGTGCACCGATACGAAACTGTTCGATCAACACCACACTGTCGAGCTTTGGATCGTAGAGCAGGACGGCAGCGGCATGACCGCGTTCGAGTAGTTCACGATAGAGTTCGCGGCTCCAGCCCCCTTCAAACAGGGTGTGTTTAAGTCGATACCCCTCGAGTTTGAAAAAACCATCATAGAGCACACGCTTTTCAACGACTTCAAACTCCTTCTTCATCGACGACTGCTTACCCCTTCACAATTTGGTTACGACCGGCATGCTTAGCCTCGTAAAGGGCGCGGTCTGCCGCTTCACTAAGCAGCGTTGAGTTATCGAAATCGGGGTAGCTGGCTATGCCGGCACTGAAGGTGACATTAAACTCGCCTTGTTCGGAAGAGTGCTGAATCTTGGCAAATACCTCACGTACTGAATCGAGTACCCGTACCGCCGTCTGTTTGTCAGTGTTAGGCAAGATGACGGCAAACTCTTCACCACCATAACGCCCCACCAGATCGGAGCGACGCATGCGCTGTTGCAACAGGCGCGACAGGCTCTTGATCACTCGATCTCCCACAGGATGTCCGTAGGTATCATTTACCGACTTAAAGTTATCGATATCGATCATTGCGAAACTGACGACGCCATCATGGCGTTCTGCGCGGTGCAACGCATTCTTCAACTGCTCTTTTATGGTCGTATGGTTGTAAAGTCCCGTCAGGCTATCGCGCAGCATCATTGAGCGGATGGTTCGGTAGCGCTGCACTCGGCTGGTCACAGCAGAGATCAGATGGTTCGGCTTGATCGGTTTGGTGAGAAAGTCATCACCACCCTGACTCATAGCCACCAGCTGTTTGTCGACACTCGTTTCCGAGGAGAGAAATACAATTGGCAGGCTGACACACTCATTGAGTTGCCGGATCACCTTAGCCAGCTCCAGGCCATTGCATTCGGGCATATACATATCGATCAGAATCAGATCGGGATTGAGCTCTTGAATAGGCTCAAGCACCTCGATAGGGTTGTTTACCACCTTGGTAATCATGCCATGCTGTTGAAGAATCATGGCGTAGTATTTCGATTGTGATACGGAGTCATCCACAATCAATATACGGAATGGTTCTTCCCCACCTTCACGACCAATCTGATCCAAACGATCAATCAGAATCGCGATATCGAGAGGTTTAGTAAAGAAGGCTGCCCCACCAGCCCTGACCGACTCAAGCCGTGCATGCATCTCGCTCTTCTCCGAGACAAAGATAACCGGGACCGGCTCGGAGAGGTGTTCCTGCATCTGATGGATTGCATCGACGCCAGACTGCTCAGAGCCAAATGAGGATAGGTCCGCGATAACGATCTGCGGAACCTGCTCAAGGACCGCACTCCGCAGTGCATCCGGATGTTTGAAGCAGCGAATCTGGTGACCAAACTGCACGATCTGCAGCGCGATCTCTTTGCTCAGTGGCTCATCCTGTTCAAGCAGATAGATCAGCCCTCGACTACCCTCATCGTCACCCTGCTCGTCATGCTCACTCTCGGATGGCACCTCGGCCACCAGCGTTTCGATACTTTCACCCTCTTGCCAACCACGTGAAGTAACAGCATCAATCTCCTCCTTGAGACGATCTATCAGGGTTTCAATCTCATTGACCTTCTGCTCGTCAAGCGGCTGATCACTCTCGATCAAGAGACGGATATTGGATTCGATGTTACGCGCCGCGCTACCAACCTCCGGGCAGCCAAATGTGGCACCCGAGCCAGCCATGGTGTGGGTTGAACGGTGTAGTTCAGTTAAGCGTTCGTGACTCTTGGGCGACTCACATAATTTACGCCACTGATCGTCGATCACAGCGAACTTTGCAGGTAGCCCCTGCAGATAGTTGATATGTAGTGCCTTAAGGCGCTCTTCTATCGATTCGGATGCGCTACCCATCACTGCTCACTTCAGGAGACCGCCTGCTCCAGTTCTGGTTCAGCATAAAGCTCCTTAATTTCAAGAATGACATCCTGAATTGAGAAGAAGAGATCAACCAGCTGTGGGTCAAAGTGTTTACCCTTGGTACGCTCAATCTCATCAAACGCCTCCTGAACACTCCACGCCTTTTTATAAGGACGCGCGGAGGTGAGTGCATCGAATACATCGCATACCACAACGATTCTTCCAACCAGCGGGATCTCCTCCCCCGCGAGCCCCTTGGGATAACCGCTACCATCAAATTTCTCATGGTGAGTTTCGGCAATCATTGAGGCCATATGCATCAATTCTGAATCGTGCCCAGCAAGCAGTTCGGCACCGATTGCAGCGTGGCTCTGCATGGTGTGCCACTCATCGGCATCAAGCTTTCCGGGCTTGAGGAGAATGCGATCGGGAATTCCGATTTTCCCAACATCGTGCATTGGGCTGGCATTGAGCACCATCTCCGCAGCCTTGTCATCCATCCCGTAGGCGAGTGCCAGCTGTTGCGAGTATTTACTCATGCGGATGATGTGCAGACCGGTCTCGTTATCTCGATACTCCGCAGCACGACCGAGTCGACGAATAATCTCCATTCTCGTCTCGAACAATTCGCGGGTACGATCTGTGACTTTCTGCTCCAGAATACGATTCTGGTTACGCACCTGATTATGCAGAGTACGCACCTCAAGCATATTGCGAATACGGTTGAGTATTTCAGCACGATCAAACGGCTTGGTGGCAAAATCTTTGGCACCCGACTCCAACGCCCTGATTCGGGTTTTCTGATCGGTCTGCGCGGTCAGAACAAGAATTGGCAGATAACTATCCACCTCGATCTCATTGAGACGCGTCATTACATCAAAGCCATCCATATACGGCATATTGATGTCGAGCAGAATCAGATCGGGGGATGTATCGGTATAGAGCTGTTCGACCTCACGCGGGTCGTTGGTACTCATCACGCAGGTATAGCCCGCAGAGGCGAGAATCTTCTCCAGCAACTTCACGTTAACTGGCTCGTCATCGACGATAAGAATGCGCGCACTCTTCAACGTCTCATCAATCATGCCCTTTCCTTTCCCTATTTACTGCGATCATCAGTCGCAAATCAGTATAGATGAGTTCAACCACCTCAGTGGTCACGGCTCCAGATCTCGCGGACATGTTCAGCCAGCGTCATCGGATCAAATGGCTTGGCGATCACATCGATCGCGCCCATCTCTTTGTACTGCGCCACCTCGTGAGGCTGGACCTTGGCGGTCATAAAGATAAATGGGATGGTTGAGTAGTCTGGATTGCTACGCAGATTGGATAGCATCTCAGGGCCATCCATACCCGGCATCATCACATCACAGAGAATCAGATCGGGTATCTCCTCAGCCACCCGATCAAGCGCTTCTCCACCCGAGTTACACACCTCGACGGTAAAGCCACCCACCGCTTCCAGTGCCAACTGCGCAACGGCCTGGATATCGGGTTCATCTTCAACCAACATAATTTTCTCTAGCAAGCTCTCAGACATCACTCCGTCCTTTCTAAGCCGTTATTATATTCTTCATCTTGAGGTGCCAAGTATAGTCCTAATCATACTCAACAATTCCGAGTTTGTTGTGCGTGACTTAACCAGACTGGCATCCACACGCCTGATCACCGCCGGATCGGCATCATAGGCCGAAAAGATCACCACCGGAATGGGCTGACCATCACCATTTACCAGCTCTGGCAGCAGATCAACACCACTCCCATCGGGCAGACCGATATCGAGAATCACCAGATCGAACGATTCCTGTGAAAACACACTACGCGCCTCAGCAACATTGGCCGCCACACGGTAGCTCATCTCTGGTTGCAGCACGGCTGAGACCACTGCCGTCACATCGACATCATCCTCAATATGGAGAATTCTAAACTTGCCGTGCTGTGATTCATTAATTCTCGAACGAATGGAGTCGACCAGACGTTGCGGCTCAACGGAACGCTCCATCCAGTCGACCAGATCGAGCGGAAGTCCTCGTGACTCAGTGCCCTTTTCAGTATCAGAAGAGACGGCAACCACCGGCAGATGAACGAGCTGTTGATCACGCCGTATAAGCTTCACCACCTCAGCCAGATCGCCACCCGCGTAACCGAGATCGATCAGCAACATCAGATAGCGCCCACTGGAAAGTCTGCTCAATAGCTGGTCGAGCTCAGACTCCAGCTCACACTCCAGATTTGCTTCTGCCATCAGCCTGCGAAACTCAGCGGAGCAGCTCTGCTCAGAACCAAACAACAGTATCTGACGGAGGCAGACAGGTTCGACAGCGGTTTGCTGGCGCTCCCCTTTCTCGAAGAGTGGTAAGCGGAAGTAGAAGACCGCGCCCTGCCCAGACTCACTACGAAAGCTAATCTCACCGCCATGTTTCTCAACGATCGCCTTGGCGATACTCAATCCCAAACCAGTGCCACCCTTTTCACGCGTATCCGAGGCATCGGCTTGAGAGAACTTCATAAATATCTTGTCATGAAACTCAGCAGGGATACCACTACCCTGATCGATCACACTGATCAACACATCATTATGATTTCGTTCGGCACAGATTCGCACCACACCCCGTTCAGGTGAATACTTAACGGCATTGGAGATCAAATTGGCCATCACCTGATTAAAACGGTCACTGTCGACATTGATCTGCAACGAATCCAGAGAGTGCTCCAGTTGCAGTTCCACACCATGTTTCTCTGCATAGCCGTGATTCGATTCAATCGAGACTTCAAGCAGCTTCACTACATCCAGCGGTTCGAATTTAAACAGCATTTTGCCCGACTCGATTTTCTCGATATCGAGAATATCGTTAATCAACCGAATCAGTCGCTCGCTATTTTTCTGTGCAATACCGAGCATGCTCTGCACCTGTGGTGGAAGCTCACCAGCCACACCTCCAGTGATCAGCCCCAGCGATCCCTGAATGGAGGTAAGCGGAGTACGTAACTCATGGCTGACGGTTGAGATGAACTCACTCTTCATGCGCTCTATTTTTTTACGCTCGGTGATATCGCGAATAATACCGACGAAAAAACGCTCTTCGGCAAGCATAATTTCAGTCACCTGCAAATCAATTGGAAAGACCTCACCGTTTTTACGAAGTGCCTCGACCTCTCGACCGATTCCAATAATTTTCCGCTTGCCACTACGTAGGTAGTTACTGAGGTAGCCATGATGAGCGCTGTGGTAGGGCTCCGGCATCAGGCGATCGACATTCACTCCCAGAATCTCGATCGATGTATAACCAAAAATCTGCTCGGCAGCCGGATTAAAGGTCTGGATAAAACCTTCGCTATCGATGGTGATAATCGCATCACCGGCGTTATCAAGAATTGCCTGGAGACGCCCTTCACGTTCTTCGAGTCGTGTCTTGTCATCAGAGGTCTTTGCGGCCATCGCATCAAAGGCGGCTCCGATTCTCGCCAGCTCATCACGACCGCTCAGGTGCACCCGCGCATCCATCTCACCGGCACGGAATCGATCCACCTGTTTGACCAGCCGACTGACGCGACGTGTCATTCCAAAATGGAACAGCATCGCTAGTAAGATCGCCAGCCCCACACTAAAAAGAGAGAACTGCTCTACCTGACGGATAACGCTACTCTCTGCCCTCGCCTTTTTAGTTGAAATGTCATACTCGACATAGAGCACGCCGACCCGGTCTGGTCGAAGACGATTTCCAACCGTGGCGAGAAAAACTGGGTAGTAGGCACGCATTCGTTGCTTATCATCGAGCCAGAGATCAAAACCGGCCAGATTGGCGCGCGCACGCTGGAGCAGTTGATCACTGACTCCAAACTCGACCTCCTCGATACCGCGACCAACCATCTCATAGCGAGACGAGACAATCACAGTGTCGACATCATCGACCAGCACCACCATTTGCACTTCGGGGATCGCCCCGAGTCGTGAGATCTCCTCACGGGCGGAGAGCAGATTGCCATCACGAAAACTGTTGGTCAGCGTACCCTGAGTACGCGTCATCAGCTGCACCAGGTCGTTGCGTGAATTGCGCTCAACCTCATTCAACGCAATCGGGATGTTGTACCAGAGAGAATAGGCGCTGATAAGCACTGCAAAGAGCAGCAGCAATAGCGGAACAACAATGCGTAGTGGAAAGATCAATGATGCACCCTTCTATAAAGGTGATGCATCACAGCCCACGACCATCAATGATGGTCTCGATGTCGATATCATTTAGCAGCAGATCGCTCGAGAGCATGACCAGTTTCAATTTATTTCCGGAGGCAATCAGTTCAGGCCGCTCTCCAGCGAGCATACGCAGATTGGTCTCTCGATCAGGAATCTCGAGTCCGTTGAGCGACTCAATAAACTCTTCTGGGCTGATACCGAGCCGTTTTGAGATACGTAGAGCCGCATCCTGCGGATTGCCGTTCATATACTCGTTGGCCTTGAACCACTGATTCAGCAGCTCCCCCACCTGGTCACTATGCTGAGCCATAAACTCACCTCGGACGACCAGCACATCGACAATCTCATTGGGTAACTCACGGCTGCTGAAGAGCTCCTTACCGCCACTATTAAGCAGACGGGTACGTACCGGATCGAAGCTCACCACGGCATCGACCTCCCCCTCAACAAAAACACGCTCATGATCGAGTAGTTCAGTGTGAACGATCTCTATATCGTCCTTCTCCATACCGTTAATTGAGAGCGCACGACTCAGGACAAAGGCACCCAGCGCGGTACTCTCCACCGCCACCCGTTTACCCTTCAGGCTCGTCACATCCGACATCCCCTCTCGTCCGATAATGACATCTCCCCCGTTCGAGATATCCATTACCAGCACTATGTGAGGATCGAGTCCGTGCTGCGCGAGCAGAAGCACCTCATCGAGCGTCAATGCCGCTATCTCAATCGCACCGTTTCGATAAGCGGTAATCACTTCACTCGCCGAAGGATACTCGACCAGGCGTGTTTGACTGGCGTTGAGATAGCCCAGATCACGGGCCAGATAGAGAGGTTCATAGCCAGGCCAGAGGTTGGTACCGACGCGCATCAATACCTGTTCCGAATGACGTTCAGAGCAGGCGGTCAGCAGTAGAATCAGAAGGAGAGGTATCAGCGCCGCTGCGCTACGAATCTGAGTCGCCATTCCATATCACTCCGTAATTATCCATATCGATGCATTGTTATTATTGGATGGAATGCTACTACAGATTGGCATCACACAAACCACACTGTGTGTGCGATATTGTCGACCTCCTTGCCGAGTTAAACGCTACGACTCCTCTTCCAGCTCTCCCCAGCGGGTATAGGCCTGTTCAAGCTCACTACCTACCGCCTCGAGTCGCTCCAGAACGGGCGTCACAACCTCATGCGCCTGCTGATAGAAACTTGCCTCACCGATGGTTGCCTCCAGCTCTACCTGCTCGGTTTCCAGTGCTTCAATCAGTGCGGGTAGCGCATCAAGCTCGCGCTGAATCTTGTAGCTAAGTTTCTTCTTTTTGACTGGCTGTGCAGCCACCTCGCTACGTTTGCTTTGCGAGACCTTGGCAACCGGCTTTTGTGCTGACGGCTGTTGCATAGCAGATCGCTGCCTCAACCACTCCTGATAACCACCAACATACTCAGCCACGTGGCCGTTCCCCTCAAAGACCAGGGTGCTGGTAACAACATTATCGAGAAAGGCTCGGTCGTGACTGACTAATAACAGGGTGCCGTCATACTCCGATAGCAGCTCCTCGAGCAGCTCCAGCGTCTCGACATCTAGATCGTTGGTCGGCTCATCCATCACCAACAGGTTAGCGGGACGGGTAAAGAGGCGTGCCAGTAGCAAGCGGTTACGCTCACCACCAGAGAGGGTATGCACCTTGGCATGGACGCGATCGGGGGTGAAGAGGAAATCCTTCAGGTAACTAATGACGTGGCGATCACGACCACCGATCGAGACCGTATCCTTGCCCTGATTGAGGTTCTCAATCACCGTCTTCTGCGGCTCAAGCTGCTCTCGCTGCTGGTCGAAGTAGGCCACCTCAAGCTTGGTGCCCAACTCAACACGTCCCGCATCGGGCTGAAGCTGACCCAGTAACAGCTTGATCAGGGTCGTCTTGCCGGCCCCATTGGGACCGATAATTCCCACACGGTCACCACGCAGAATGCGCACGGAGAAGTCACGAATCACCTCTCGCTCGGGAAAACTGACGCTACTCCCTTCCACCTCAACCACCAACTTGCCCGAGCGTTCGCCACGTTCGAGCGAGAAGCTCGCCTTACCGGTCTGCTCACGTCGCTGTGAGCGCTCATTTCGGAGTGCCTTGAGCGCCCGAACACGCCCTTCGTTGCGTGTGCGTCGTGCCTTGATCCCCTGGCGTATCCACACCTCCTCCTGCGCCAACTCCTTATCGAACTGGGCGTTATGTGCCAGCTCAACCGAGAGCCGCTCTTCACGCTTCTCCAGATAGCGATCGTAGTTACCGGGCCAGGAGGTGAGCTGACCACGATCAATCTCGACAATACGTGTGGCGAGTCGCCGCACAAAATCGCGGTCATGGGTAATAAAGAGCAGCGCACCGTTGTAATTGAGCAGGAACTCCTCAAGCCAGATGATCGATTCGATATCGAGATGATTAGTCGGTTCATCGAGCAACAGCAGGTCGGGTTCCGTCACCAGTGCACGCGCCAATAGCACGCGTCGTTTCATACCGCCTGAGAGTGCCGCCATTGAGGCATCTGCAGGGAGTTCGAGGCGCGAGATCACCCGCTCAACCCTCTGCTCAAGCAACCACCCATCGGCCGCCTCAAGCTGGTGCTGCAGGTTGGCCAGTCGTTCTACGTCACGCTCATCGCCCCCCTCGGCCAGAGCCACAGTCGCCTGGTGATAGTCGGCAATCAGACCACTCAGATCACCCAGTCCATCGGCAACCACCTCAAACACAGGACGCTGCTCCTCAACCGGCACATCCTGAGCGAGATAGGCTATCTTCACGCCCTTGTCTCGCCAGATGGTGCCATCCTCTGCAATCACCTCACCGGCAATCATCTTCAACAGGGTTGATTTACCGGCACCATTGCGTCCTACCAGACAGAGCCGTTCACCAGGGTCGATCTGCAGCGCCACCCCGTCGAGCAGAGGTTGTGGGCCGAAATGGAGCGTGATGTTATCTAGCGTGAGCAGGGGCATGGGAAACCTAAAGCGGTGCAGTTATGCGGTTAAAAGTCTGGAGTACTTGAAAAGAGCGCCAATTATACACGCCTCCTATCGGATACCTGTTACCGCATTGCGGTTACCGCTATCATCTCTTCACCCAGCTCCCTGGAATAGAATCCATGTCTACCGATACCCCCTCTACACCCGATGCGCTACTGCTGCTCTCAACCGGCTGCCCCCACTGCCCGGTGATGCTCAAAACACTCAGTGAGCTACTCAAGCAAGGAGCCATCGGTAGACTTGAAGCGGTTAACATAGAACACCACCCCGAACAGGCCGCTGAAGTCGGTACCCGTTCGGTACCATGGGCGCGTATTGGGCTCTATGAGTTTCAGGGGGCAATAACGCCTGCTGAACTGGAGGGCTGGGTGGTGGACTATGGAACCGTGACGGGTATGAGTCGCTATCTCACCATGTTGCTCAAAGAGGGACAGTTGGCGAAGGCCGAACAGCTAATCCAGCAGAGTCCCAAACAGCTTCAGGCGCTGATCCCGCTGATTGAGGAGACCGATACTGAGATGACAGTCCGTATCGGCGTCGGTGCGCTACTGGAAGGCGTCGAGGGCGAACCGGCTCTCACTCCCCTGCTCGCTGAACTGGCACGCCTCTCGGGTAGTGAAGATGCCAATATTCGCGCCGATGTCTGTCACTACCTCGGCCTGAGCCTTAATCCAGAGGCCCGTCCCCACCTCGAACAGCGTCTCAACGATGAAAGTAGTGAGGTCAGGGAGATCGCAGCTGAGTCACTGCTGATGATCAACAACGCGGCCGAGGTGAGATAACACCATGCTATCGACCTTCTCAACACCACTGTTGATCATCGCACTGATGCTGGCGTTACTATTCTGGAAGAGCGCCTTACGGGCGCTGGAGCGTGCCAAGAGTGCTGCGCAGGCGACCTGTAAAAGTCAGGGAGTACAGCTACTCGATAGTACGGTTTCGCTGCAGAGCATTCGCCTCGCCCGCTCGACAAGCGGTCGGGTAACGCTGCAGCGTAACTACCGGTTTGAGTACAGTGCAGATGGTGTGGAGAGACAACAGGGATTTATTATTGTCTCTGGGCAGCAGGTGGAGAGCATTGGGCTCGCCCCTGAAGCGAGTGCAGTATAAAGATGAGCAACACCCACCCTGGCGCAGCTAACTGCAGCCGCAGCGAGATGTGCTATTTATTGGTGAAGTAGACAACACCGAAGATCGAACCTGCTATTAGTAAAATAAACAGCAGTAAAATCACCTTATAGCGACAGAGAAACGTACCGGCACACTCTTTGGTCTTCTCGACTGTCTTCTCAACAAATGGCATAAAACTCTCCTCCTATCCACGCAATTCTAATTATTATTCTGTGACTTACAATAGCTCGTCCGATCAGGCCTGCAACATCGAAAAGAGCTGATCTTTAATGAAGAGCCGCTTTTTCTTCAGCTCTTCAGTGTACTCATCTGATGGGGTCTCAATCTCCTGCTCGATGCGACGTACCTCACGATCTACATCGTGGTACTCATCAAAGAGCCGAGAAAAGTGGCTATTCCCCATCTTCATCTCGTGAATCTTGTCTCTGTACTCCGGCAATTCGCGAACCAGATCGTGATGCTCCACCGGCATAAACCCAATCTCCAAAATATCCCCTACATCGAAGGTATATTATGATCCTCTTTTATTTTTAAAACTACTACCGCCCGCAACGTTGCAGCATCGATCTGGCATCGTTAAGATTCTGAAACTCTAAAAAAACAAATAAAGGGATCCCTGCATGAAACTCGAGCTTATTAGCTTCAAAATCTGTCCATTCGTACAGCGCTCGGTGATTACTCTTAATTACAAAGAGGTCCCTTTCGAGACCACCTACATCGATCTCTCCAATCCACCCTCTTGGTTCGGTGAAATATCACCACTAGGCAAGGTACCAGTGCTGCGTATTGATGATAATGAAGTGCTGTTTGAGTCAGCTATTATCTGCGAGTATCTCGACGAGGTAACCCCCGGTTCGCTGCAACCCAACGACCCACTGCGTCGTGCACAAAATCGTGCCTGGGCCGAATTTGCCTCTGCCGCGATCATGGATCTTTCGGCCATGATCCATGCACCCGATGCCGATGCCTTTAACGGTGGTCAGCAGCGGCTGAAAGGAAAGCTGAACACACTGGAGGAGGCGTTTGATAGTGAAGGGCCCTATTTCAACGGTGAGCAGGTCTCACTACTCGACTTCTCCATCGCACCGCTCTTCAACCGTATCGATCTACTCGGTCTCTCTGGTCCGCTTGCGATGGCGGAAGATTGTCCGAAGGTGGATGACTGGGCCGAATCACTACTGCAACTTGATGCGGTCCGCTACTCGACCGTTACCGACTTTCCAGAAGTACTGAGCACCTACATTGAGAAGAAATCTCCCTACGCTTTCAAGGCCTTTTCGCTCTAAATTGGGGCATATGAGCAATTAGCTTGATAATTGAGCCCCTTTATACTTGACTATTTCCCTTGGTCTTACGATGCTGTAGCTACGGTCATGCTAACTTTTATCGTTGCCGCGTAATCAGGAGGTAGTCATTATGAAAAAAAATATCTGGGATTGGGCAAAATGGATGCTGTCCTTTGTATCCGTTATCTTCACCACATCTTTGGTCATCGTGCTTGAGGAGATACGATAACTCGCTCTCAGCTCGATAAACAATAGTGATAACAGATCGGAGTGAGGTGAGCCTCTAACACTAACTGCTCTCGATCCGACCAAGATTTCAGGTCAATGGTAAAACAGAGCCGTTCTCTGCCCGTTGCAGTGATTAAGCATTTAGTCGCTGCGCCTGCATAACCGTGTGATCACCCCTCCCTATCGCCATTCTCAGCAGCATTTGAACCACACTCAACACCTTTGCACGGTGTTGAGTGATTTCCTAAATAGTCACTCTCAGCCCTACTCCAAAGAGCGCGACAACCTCTCAATCACTGTTAGAATCTGCCTTAATGAACTATGGAATCCCGGGGAGTCGCTATTTTTGCGAAAGTTTGTTTTGGGCATCCAAGCCCAAGCAAACAGCAAAAACTTCACGCGACCGTTTATGCCTGCGGCGCCCCCTTCGCTTCGCTATCCATGGCGGTCAGCGGGTGACATACTGACCCTGCTCGGCTCGTTGGGGCTGTTCCTATTCGGTATGAAGGTGATGAGTGAGGCGCTGATGAAGCTCAGCGGTACTCGTATGCGCGCCTTTTTGGCTACCACCACCTCCAACCGTTTCTTCGCCCTGACTACCGGTTTTCTGATTACCACCGCCATTCAATCCTCTTCAGCAACCACACTGATGGTGGTGAGCTTCGTCAATGCCAACCTGCTGACGCTGACCGAGGCGGTGGGAGTGGTTATGGGGGCCAACATCGGCACCACCGTAACGGCCTGGTTAATCTCGATTCTCGGTTTCAAGGTAAAGATGAGCGCCATCGCACTACCTCTGGTGGGTGCCGGCTTTCTGCTCAGTATGTCGAAACGTGCACAGATCAAGCAGTGGGGTCTGTTTACCATCGGCTTTGCTGTGCTCTTTATCGGTCTGCAGTTTCTCAAGGATTCGGTACCCGATATCGGTAGCAATCCAGATGCACTCGCCTTTCTCGCTGAGTACACCAGCAAGGGCTACCTCTCGCTACTACTCTTTCTCGGCATCGGCACACTGCTAACGCTGGTCATCCAATCCTCAAGTGCCACCATGGCCCTTACCCTGCTGATGACCTTTGAGGGGTGGATTCCTTTCGATATGGCCGCCGCAATGGTACTGGGTGAGAACATCGGCACCACCATCACCGCCAACATTGCCGCCTTCGTTGCCAACTATCAGGCGAAGCGCGCAGCGCGCGCCCATCTAATCTTCAACCTGCTCGGGGTGACCTGGGTAATGTTGCTCTTCTACCCCTTTATCGAAGGGGTGGCCGTTGTGATCGAACAGCTGGAGGGGGACTCCCCGTTCATCAAGGCTGCTGCTATCCCGATTGCACTGTCGCTGTTCCACACCAGCTTTAACATCCTCAACGCCCTGTTCCTGATTGGCTTCCTGCCGCTGATTGTCCGTATTGTCGAATGGCTAGTACCTGAGGTCGTCGAACCAGAGCACCTGCTTGAGGAACCCAGGTTTCTGGATAAGGCATCGATGAAATATTCACAAACAGCCATCAAGGCACTCAGTGATGAATCGGTAAGATTATTGGAGAATGCCGCCTACAAGGTGCTCTCACATGGGCTTCGAGTGCACCGAAAAGACCTGGAGTCTGAACGTCATCTGAAGGAGATTCTTGAGCAGATCGATACCATAGAGATCGACATCGACCAGTTCTACTCAATCGGGGAGTCGCTATTTTTGCGGAAGCTTGTTTTGGGCATCCAAGCCCAAGCAAGCGGCAAATACTTAACGCGACCGTTTATGCCTACGGCGCCCCG
>NZ_MPRL01000052.1:0-20736 GCF_002020875.1 Solemya pervernicosa gill symbiont
AGCCGCGAAGAGGTGATTACGCAACGTACGCAGGACGGTCGGGGCGCCGTAGGCATAAACGGTCGCGTTAAGTATTTGCCGCTTGCTTGGGCTTGGACGTCCAAAACAAGCTTCCGCAAAAATAGCGACTCCCCGAATCCATGAAATCCATTTCATAGGGAAACAGATGTCAAACACTACAGAAGCTCAGGTCATCGACGAACATATCGTCGAGATCGTCAGTGACTCGGGTGAAGGCGCACAGAAGTGCGGTCAGACCTTCGCTACCATCGGCGCCAAGATGGGCAACGGTATCTGGACCGTCGAGATTATCCCCGCCGAGATCCAGCCCCCCGCCCGCTCCCCGGCCGGCGCCTCCGGTAACCGCATCCGCGTCGGCTCCAAGTACATGACCAACATGGGTAACGAGGCCGATCTTGTAGTCGCCTTCAACGAACAGGTGCTCTACTCCCGTATCGCCAACGGCGCTTATAAAGACGGCACCGTCGTGCTGCTGGAGAACAAGTGGGCCGAGGATCCGCAAGAAGAAATTCGCGAAGCCTACGCAGCTGCCGTTAAGGAGTTCCGCGAGCACGGCCTGATTGTGCACGAGCTGAACTTTGAGAATGAGTGTCTGAAGATAGTCGACAACGCCCGCAAGGGTAAGAACATGTTTGTGCTGGGGATGCTGAGCCGCATCTACAGCCGCGATCCTGAGAAGGGTCTCGCCGAGATCCACAATACCTTCTCCCACAAGGGCGAAAAGGTGATCAAGCCAAACCAGGAGCTGTTCAAATCTGGCTATAACTTTGCCAAAGAGAACGTCGACTACCTCTACGAGATTCCTCCTTATACAAACGATGGCGATGACACCAAGATGATGGTGTGCAACGGCAACACCGCACTTGGTCTGGGCGTGATGGCCTCGGGTATGGACATGGTCTCCATGTACCCCATCACCCCGGCCACCTCCGCCTCTCACTATATTGCTGAGGTTTACGACCAGGTCGGCGGTTTCGTCCACCAGGCCGAAGATGAGATCGCCGCGATGGCCTTTGCCATCGGCTCCTCCTTCTCCGGCAAGACCGCTTGTACCATCACCTCCGGTCCCGGTATGGCGCTGAAGACCGAGCTGATGGGTCTGGCCGTTATGGGTGAGATTCCACTGGTCATCGTCGACGTACAGCGCGGTGGTCCCTCCACTGGCCTGCCGACTAAGATTGAACAGGGCGATCTACTCTCCACCCTGTTCGGTATGCCGGGCGATGCGCCCAAGATTATTATGGCGGCCTCGACCATTGAGGAGTGCTTCCACTTCACCATCACAGCACGCAAGCTGGCCGAGGCCTTCCGTGGCCCGGTTGTTGTACTGACCGACGCCAACCTGGCGACCGGTGTACAGCCCTGGCCGCGTCCCGAGTTGCAGGAGGAGTGGCTGGCCGACCCGATTGACCAATCCGAGTGGGATACCTCCATTCCCCCCTATGACTGGGATGAAGAGACCGGTCTGTCACAGCGCCCTATTCCTGGTCAGCCCAACGGCATGTACGTACTGACCGGCCTGAGTCACACCAGCCGCTCCAAGGTGGCCTACGATTCCGAGACCAACCAGACCACCATGCAGCACCGCAGCCGCAAGCTGGCGACGCTGCAAAGCACCCTTAAGCCACCCAAGATCAACGGTGATGAGGAAGGTGATCTGCTGGTCGTCGGTTGGGGCTCCACCATGGGCGCCATTGAAGAGGCGGTCGGTATTCAACGTGACAAGGGCGAGAAGGTCTCCAGCGTCCACCTGCGTTTCCTCTCACCACTGGAGCCGGGCCTGACGGAGATCTTCTCCCGCTTCAAGAAGGTGATGACCATCGAGGTCAACTACTCTGATGAGATCGGTGCACCCCAGATTAATGAAGAGAACCGCCGTCGCGCCCAACTGTCCAACGTGCTGCGCATGCAGACCCTGGTCGATGTCGACTGCTGGTCGATGGTCTACGGCCACCCGCTGCAGCCCGGCGAGCTGGTCGAAGTGATTGGCGAAAAACTCGCTGCCCTGAAAGCATAAGGAGACGATCGAATGTTTGGTATTAAAGCTGACTGGTCGCTCGATGTTTTCGAGCGCTATTTTACCCTTGGCGACTACTCCGGTGGTGAGGCACGCTGGTGCCCCGGCTGCGGAGACTTCGCCGTTCTGAACACCGTGCACCGCGTGCTGCGCGATGCCCAGCTGCCGCCCGAGAAGAGCGTGGCGGTCTCAGGCATCGGTTGTTCAAGCCGACTGCCCCACTACATGGGCACCTACGGCCTGCACGGCCTGCACGGACGCGCCCTGCCACTGGCCAACGGTGTCAAGGCCCACCGCCCCGACCTCGACCTCTGGGTCGCCACTGGCGACGGCGACTGCTTCTCGATCGGTGCCGGTCCATGGATCCACTCGGTGCGTCTGAATATGGATATGGTGGTACTGGTGTTTGATAACGCCATCTACGGTCTGACCAAGAACCAGACCTCACCCACCAGCCCCACCGGCATGAAAACCAGCACCCACCCCAAGGGAGCGCCACTGCCGGCCCTAAATCCGTTAACCACCACCTTGGGCGTGACCAACTGCTCCTTCGTGGCGCAGGTGGTCGACTGGAATCCGCCACTGCTCTACCAAACCATCAAGGCGGCCCATCAGCATCGTGGTACCAGCTTCATCCGTATCCTGCAGCGCTGCCCGGTCTTCTCTGAGTCTTTCTGCAAACCGCTGCAGGACAACCCAGACAAGTTTGTACTACTCGAACACGAGAACGGCATCACCCTTGATGACAGCGTCAAGCGCGTCTTCGGCCAGGTTGAACAGCACGACCCGGCCGACTGGCTCGGGGCGATGAAGTACGCCAGGGATGAGGAGCAA
Source organism: Solemya pervernicosa gill symbiont (assembly GCF_002020875.1). Classification (NCBI taxonomy): domain Bacteria; kingdom Pseudomonadati; phylum Pseudomonadota; class Gammaproteobacteria; species Solemya pervernicosa gill symbiont. The sequence continues at coordinate 2,873 of NZ_MPRL01000052.1, forward strand.
CTGCCACTCGGTCTGCTCTACCGCGATCCCGACGCAGTGGTCTACGAGGACATCGCCACCAAGGACCTTGGCAAGAGTGATGAAGAGAAGATAGCGGCCATCAATAAAGCGATGGACGCCTTTGCCATCTAACCGGGAAACGACTGCATGACAGCCTCACCTGTAACCGAATCGGTATCGAGCGAGCGCAAGATGGCAGCCGAGGAGCCGATCCCCTCGCTGCCGACCGCCATCAAGGACGCCGATGCAAGTCGCGACATCCTGCGTACCCTGCGCCACTTCCACCTTGGCAATCCGAGTGCCCGTGAGGCGCTCGAGGCGGTCGCAGAGGATCAGCTACCGGCGTTGCTGGCACCGTTCCGCAACGCCTCCAAGTTGCGCTACGACTATCCACTGTTCCTCTTCCCACCGGGTGAGAATGCTGAGCTCAGCGGTGCTGACGACCTGGCCAAGCCGGTTGGCCAGTGCCTGCAGGAGACGGTGCTCAGCTTCGCCCCCTCTGCCGAGGCGGCACGTATTCTCAAGGACAACCTGCCGTGGATCGAGCGTTTCCTGCGCGAGAAGCTGCAGGGACACGAAGGCCCGGTCGAAGCTCAGGCTCTGATCAACGAAGGTGCCGAGGCGCTCAAGCAGCACCTCAAGCTGAGTGATGAAAACGCAACCAAACTTGAGGCAGACCTTGTTCAGTTGACCGAGAAGGTGCCAGCGGGTGGCTCACTGCTCGCCTACGGTCGCTTCCCGGCGATCCACCTGCTGATCCATGCAATCAAATCGCATGTCATCCCGCGCCACGACCGTTTCAGTAGCAAGATCGACCAAAATATCCAGGCGCTGAAGACCCTGCTCGATGTCGACTGGAGTAAGTCGGAGGAGTCTCGCCAGCCGGAGCAGCTCAAACAGAGCGTTGCTGCGACTGCTGGCATGTTCGATCCCTCCGCCCTCTCCAAGGTCATGGACCACTCCAAGGGCTCGGTAGCAATGCCTGCAGAGCGACGTCAGCGCATCGAAAATGCACTCAAGGTGCTCGAGGGTTACAAACAGAACTCCCTGCTGGTGCGCTTTGTCCACCCCGAGGGGGTCGAGGATGAGTGGCTCAAACAGACCCACGGTTTCGAGGCGAACGGCGATAACGATCCCAGCTCGGCGGCGATGGCTATCTTCGATGAGGAGGCATCACGCCTGGCCAAGGTCTTCGCCGCTGTGCGCATCGCCAACCTCGAGATCGAATCGCTCTACGATCCGGTGCTGCACGATCCGTGGTTCGAGAACTTCAACTGGGAGGTCTTCTCCAAGGAGGAGCTGCTGTTGATCCCGGCGGTGGTCGCACTCGAGTCGGCCGACCGTGTTGCGGGCGAAGGCATGACCTCCTTCTCCCGTCTACTCAGTTCGGGCCGACCGGTACAGGTCTTCTGCCGGGTGCAGGCGCACAACAATCCCGGTGCAGCTGAGGGTGAAGACCCCTTCCAGAGCTTCCGCACTGAACTTGGCTACCTCGGTATTGCCCATCGTCAGGCGGTCGTCTCGCAGGCCTCGGCAGCGCGCCATCAGCACCTGCTGGAGCGCTATCTCTCTGCACTCGATGCGACACGTACCAGCCTCCACCTGATCAACATCGGCCTGCGCCCGACTGGTCAGGATCTCGGCCTCAACGCCTGGCTAGTCGCTGGCGCGGCGCTCGAGGGGCGTGTCCACCCCTTCTTCTACGTCAATCCCGCCGCAGGTGACGGTAGCGAACAGCGTCTCGACTTCGACGGTAACCCACAGCCCGAACTCGACTGGCCGATCCACCCCTTCATCTACCATAACGAAGGTGGCGATCTGGTCGAGAGTGAACTCCCCTTCACTTTTGCAGACTACTCACTGCTGATTCCACGTCTGGCCCACCACTTCGCCGTGGTACCCGATACCTGCGAGTCAGATGAGCTGCTACCGATCGCCGACTACCTGCTCAAGAGCGAGGCGGAAAACGAGCGTCTGATCCCCTTCATCTGGGCCGTCAACGCGCACGGCACCCTGCGTCGTCTTGTGATCAGCCGTACCCTGGTCGAGGCGTGTCGCGACCGCCTTAACTTCTGGCACACCCTGCAGGAGATGGCCGGTATACGCAGCAGCTACATCGATCGTGCCATCGCCGAGACCCGCGCCACTGCAGAAGCCGAGATGAGCGCCGAGCGTGAAAAGATGGAGCGTGAGTTCGCCGAAGAGCTGGCACGAGTACGTGCCGAGGCCGCCGGCGAGGTGATGGGACGCCTCACCGATGTGCTGATGGGTATGGATTTTACCACCGGCGCTCCACGTCCTGCAGTCACCCCCTCAGCTCCCTCTGCGACTGCCGCTCCTGCAGCCGAGACTGAGGTAGAGACCGCTACAGAAGAGACGGTCGTCGAAGAGGAGGAGAATGTCAGCTTCAGCGATCCCTGGATCGACAGCGAGCTCTGCACCACCTGTAACGACTGCCTCGACATCAATCCGCTGCTCTACGTCTACAACGAGAACAACCAGGCCTATCTCACTGAGACCGACACCGCGACCTATGCACAGCTGGTCGAGGGTGCCGAGATCTGCCCCTCGAAGTGTATCCATCCCGGTCTGCCGCAGAATCCGAACGAGGCTGGCATGGAAGAGCTGATCAAGCGAGCTGCACCGTTTAACTAATGCAGAGTTTCCTAACAGCACCGGCGATCATGACCGGATTGGGCCTCTTCTTCGGCACCATCCTGGCGGTGGCCTACAAACTGCTGAAGGTCGAGGAGGATCCGCGACTGGCTCATACCGAGGAGATGCTGCCGGGCACCAACTGCGGTGCCTGCGGTGAGCCGGGCTGCCTGCCCTTCGCCACCAAACTGGTTGATAACGAGGTGGAGCCGAGCGCCTGCACCGTCGCCAGCAGCGATGACATCGAAGCGATTGCCGACTTTCTCGGCGTCGATGCTGGCAAGGCAACCAAACGAGTCGCACGACTCCACTGCGCCGGTGGGCGTCGCGAGGCTTTCCAGATCGCCGAGTACCACGGTTTCGAGAGCTGCCGCGCCGCCGCGGTCGTCTCTGGTGGTGGTAAGGGGTGCTCCTGGGGCTGTCTCGGCCTCTCCGATTGTGATATCGCCTGTGATTTCGATGCGATCCATATGAATGAGAACGGCCTGCCGGTAGTCGATGTCGAGTTATGCACCGCATGCGGTGACTGCGTCGACGCCTGCCCGCGCGACCTGTTTGAGCTACTGCCACTCGATCAGAAGCTGTTCGTCCAGTGCAACACCCCGCTTGAGGGTGAGGCAGTTACAGTGCTCTGCAGCGTCGGCTGCGACGGCTGCGCCAAGTGTGCCGCCGATGCCCCCGAGGGGCTGATTGAGATGAAGAATGAACTCCCGATCATCGACTACACATCGGGAATCGCTGCCTCACCGAAGGCAACTGGACGCTGCCCTACTGGCGCGATCCAGTGGCTCGAGTCGGGACAGTTTATCGATAACCAGGAGAGCGAGAGAGGCCATGCCCAGCTTCACTAACACCGCAATCAGCCTCTATCGGCGTCTGTTCGGCGATGCCGACAGCGGATCGGCCGACAGCGGTCTCGAGACCCTGCTCGATGGCAACAGCGCCGTCGCCCTCACCGAGGCCGCTATCGTCGAGAGCGCGGCACTCGGCAGCACCTACCCGGCCAACGGTGCCGAACTCGCCTGGCGTGCCGAGTCGCTGCTGCGTGGTGAGAACCGCTTTGGACAGCCGCTAAACGGCTACAGCGCCGAGGGCTCTCGTGGCGCACTGGCCGCCGCAATCGGTCTAGCAATGACCGGTCAGCGTGCCACCGCCTTCCTCTCCGGCCCCGACCTTGCCGCCTCCCAGGACCTACTCAGAGAGGCCGTCGGTCGCCGACTACCACTGGTCATCCACCTCGATAACCGCGCCCTCTCCTCGCAGGGCAGCGCCATCGGTAGTGGCGATGAGGCACTGCAGCTCTCCATCGACTCCGGCTGTTTCCTACTCTACGCAAGCAATGTGCAGCAGGCCGTCGACTTTACCCTGATTGCCCGACACGTCGCGGAGCAGAGCCTGACCCCAGCCATCGTGGCCATCGATAACGAACAGACCGCTCTCTCTGCACAGGATGTTGAACTCCCTTCTCTGCAGCTACTTCGCTCACTACTTGGCGAAAGCGCTGATCAGATCGAGGTTGCCGATGAGGTGCAGAAACTGCTCTTCGGCGAGCAGCGCCGCCGTTGCCCACGCTGGTACGACCTCGACCGTCCTGCCCTGCATGGCGCCCTGCAGGGTCGTGAGAGCTTTGCCCTCTCACAGGCCGCAACAACCCCCTACTTTAGTGCCCAGGCCGAGCAGCGATTGGCTCTGGCATTTAGCCGATTTAAACAGCTGAGTGGCCGCAGCCATGCCGCGATCTCTACGCACAGGAGCAGCAAGGCAAAACAGCTGCTGATCGTGCAGGGCTCCGCTATTGAAACGGCACAGGCATTGAGTAACCAGCGCAAGGCAAAAATTGGCGTTATCGGTATTCACGCCCTGGCACCGATGACCAGTAGCGAACTGGTCGATCTGCTTCAAGGTAAGACTGCCGCAGTGCTTGAGCGCTCCAATGCTCCACTCGCCTCTGAACCACCACTGATTCGGGCTATTCGCGCACTGCTGTCCAAGGGCAGCGCAACAGCAACACTGCACTCGGTCCGTTTCGGCCTTGGTGGTCTGCCACTGCGCGCATCCGATCTGCAGGCGCTGAATGAGGCGATGAAGAGCGAGACACTGCCTGAGCAGGGCTATCTAGGTATCGATTTTGGCCAGAGCCGCTCTCAGCACCCCAAACGTCAGGTACTGTTAGACACCCTTAAGCGCGATTTTCCAGAGGTTGCCAAGCTGGCCATCAGCGGTAAAAACGCAGTTGATCTGCGCCCTGAGGGAGCGATTACCATCGCCGTGCATCGCACAGCAGGCCAGGGGCATGACACTTTATCTGTCGATGCCGCCAACCTGATTCACCGTTCGGTCGGCGGCACGCTGCGCAGCCACCCTGCCCTGAGTTGGGAGCAGTTTGCCGCCCCGCTCTGTGACCGCTTTACCTATGCCGATGAGCAGTTGCTCGATCCTGGCGATGAGATGCCGGTCGATGTTGCCGTGGCACACGGCAAGCTCGCTGAACTCGATATCACAGCCGGACTGAACAGCGGCGCCGCTCTGCTGTTGAGTAGCGGAGAGGCACAGCTCGAAACGCTCAGTAGCCAACAACGTGACGCGCTCAGCTCACTCAACATTCAACTCTTCGCCATTGGCGAGAACCGTGATGAGGAAGAGATATCAGCCGGTGATCCGCATGAAGAGTTACTCGGTGCACTCTGCGCCATCCTGCTCGAACGCGAGCTGCTCGGCTGCAAGGCGACACGCCTGATCTCCAATCGTGAAAATTCTCTCAGCCAACAGGAGAGTGAACTGAGCAGTGAGTCGCTGATCGCCGCCTTCCGCCACGGAATGGAGTCGCTGCAGAAGATCGACCTCAGCAACACGGCAACCACCTCACACACCACTGCAGCGGGTGAAGTACCGATGGCGGTGCGCCATCTCGGTGGCAATCGAGAAGAGTACGACAGCCTGCCGCGTTTCTGGGATCAGGTCGGTGTGCTCTATCGTAACGGCGAAGCGGATCAGCTCACCGCCGATCCCTACATGGCCACCGGCTCAATGCCGCCACTCAGCGCCACCTTCCGCGACCTGAGCGGCAGCTGCAGCGAACTGCCCAGCTTCGATCCAAGCGCCTGTATTGCCTGTGGCAACTGCTGGAGCAGCTGTCCCGATAGCGCCATTGGCGTTGTTGCACTCACACCTGCAGCACTGATCAATAGCGCCATTAGTCTTGCGGGTGCCGACTCACTGCGCCAGATCTCCTCTAAGCTGGCCGGCCGTATCAACACCCTCTGCAAAAAGGGTGAGAACAGCGGCAACAGCGCCGCAGAACTGCTTGATCAGGCCTTTGCCTGGCTGCAGGAGAAGGCTCCCTTTGCCGAGGATCGCAAGGCGACACTCGAGGCCGCCTTCAACGCCGTACGTGAGCAGGTCGCCGCACTACCACTGGCCATTACCGACCCCCTCTTCCACAGCGCCGAACGGGAGAAAAAAGAGGGCGGTGAGTTGCTGGCGCTGGCGATCAACGCCGACGCCTGTAAGGGATGCGGACTCTGCGCCGATCTCTGTGAGAGCGAGGCGATGACAATGCAGCCGCAGACTACCGAGCGGTTGGCTGAGACACGCGCTATCTGGCGTATCTGGGAACAGACCCCAGATACCTCCTCGACCACTATCGAACGCCTCGCTGCCGATCCCACCATCGATGCCATCTCATCAGTGATGATGTCACGCCACTGCGCCTTCGCGATGTCGGGTGGTGACGGTGCCGAGGCCGGTTCGGGCGAGAAAATCGCCCTGCGTCAGCTGCTCGCTGCCACCGAATATCAACAGCAGCCGCTGCTGCACCGCTTTGTCGGCGAGATTAGTCAGGTACGCCAGCAACTGAGTGACCTGGTGCGCGACACCCTCACCGATGCACTACCGACCGAAGACCTCGACCGCCTCGCCAAGGCGCTGATCAACGTACAGAGCCGTGAGGTCGATCTCACCACCCTCACCGGTGGAGCCGACGCGGTCGAGGGCAGTGGTGTCGATGCAACTCGCCTGCGCCGTCTGATCGAACTCTCACAGGGACTCAACGATCTGCACTGGCGCCTCACCGAGGGTGAGTATGGGCTGGGCCGGGCCCGCTACGGGCTGGCGATTGCACCGGGACAGGCCTCTGCCTGGGCCGGTGTCTTCCCCCACAATCCCTTTCAGGTTCCGGTGCTGGTCGATCGCAGTGGCGATACCGCGCAGATGGCTGCTGGACTGGTCAACGGCCAACTGGCTGATACCGTTGCTGCCGTCTCACTGCTCAAACGCGCACAGGGCGAGATGGAGAAGTCGGCCAGCAAGGCGCATGACAGCGGTGATCAGCTCAGCTGGCGTGATCTCGACGAGGATCAGCAACGCCTCTGCCCACCGCTGCTGCTGGTCGGTAGTGAGCGTGAATTTTCCGGGCGCGGCTTTGCCCAGATCAGCTGGCTGCTCAACAGCGGTCTACCGGTAAAGATCGTTGTGCTTAACGAATTGGGACTCGGCCTCGATAATCAGGGCATTGCCGATCTGCCGGTCACCGCTAGTAGTGAGCCGACCGGCGATCTAGCACTGATGGCGATGTCGCAGCGCAACGCCTTTGTGGCGCAGAGCTCAATCGCCGCCCCCGACCACTACCGCGACAGCGTTCGCGAGGCGCTCCGTTTCAGTGGTCCGGCATTCATCAACATTCACTGCCCCAGCCCGGAACGGAACGGATTCCCTGTCAGTCAGGTCGTTGAGCAGGCTCGCCTGGCGGTAGAGTCCCGTGCCTTCCCGCTATTCCGCTACAATCCCACCGATGAGGGTGTATTCGGTAGCCGTATCGACCTCAATGGTAACGGTGAGCTGAAGCAGCTGTGGAATAGCCGTGAAGATGGATCTACGCTCACCCCGATCGATTGGGCGTTGAGTGAGAAACGTTTCGCCAGCCGCTTCTCCAGCCTCAGCAACGAGGATCAGAATCCAACACCGCTAATCGACTACCTTGCCCTCGATAGCAAGGGGCGGAGTAAAAAAACACCGGTGGTCGAGATCAATCTGGGTGATGAGCAGCTGCGGCGTAAGGTCGCACCGGAGCTGGTGGCAATGGTCGAGTCGCGTCGTGACGCCTGGCAGACCCTGCAGGAGCTGGCGGGAGTCGTCACCCCCTTTACTGATCAGGTACGACAGGAGGCGGAGGCCGATGTCGCCGCAACGCACTCGGCGGAGATTGCGGCGCTCAAACAGGCCTATGAGGCGGAGATCGAGGCACTCAAAGCAAACATGCAGGGCGATATGGCCACTACGATACGCGAACGGCTAGTCGCTCTGGCCGGTTATCAACCCGGCAGCGAGCCAACCGAACACTGAATACGCAGAATACTTTTATCAATTTAGTTTAAGAACAAAGACTAACTAACTGGGGTATATCAAAAAAATGAATCTCCACGAATATCAAGCAAAGCAGCTCTTCGCCAACTACGGCATCCCCGTTCCACAGGGCGGGCCCGCCAGCTCTCCACAGGAGGCGACCGAGGTTGCCAAGCAGATCGGTGGTGAGGCGTGGGTGGTCAAGGCCCAGGTACACGCCGGTGGTCGCGGCAAGGCGGGTGGCGTGAAGCTGGTCGACAGCCTCGACGCCCTCAGCGAAGAGGCAGACCGCATGCTCGGTAGCGGTCTGGCCACCCACCAGACCCACGGCCGCGAGCTGCCGATCAACAAGCTGATCGTCGAACAGACCCTGCCGATCGACCGTGAGCTCTACCTCGGCGCACTGGTCGAACGCGGTTCTGAGCGCATCGTCTTCATGGCCTCCGTTGCCGGTGGCATGGATATCGAAGAGGTCGCCGCCAATGAGCCGAAGAAGATTCTCACCGTCTATGCCGATCCGGCTGCCGGCCTGCAGCCCTACCAGTGCCGCAAGCTCGCCTTCGGTCTCGGTCTTGAGGGCAAGCAGATTGGTGCCCTGACCAAGATCATGATGAACCTCTACCGCCTCTTCGTTGAGAAGGATTTGAGCCTGGTCGAGATCAACCCGTTGATCGTCAGTGGTGAATCGCTGCTCGCGCTTGATGCCAAGCTCAACGTCGACGACACCGCCCTCTACCGCCGTCCCGACATTATGGAGCTGCGCGATACCACTCAGGAGGATGATAAGGAGTGTGAGGCGGCCAAACATGACCTCAACTACATCACCCTCGACGGCAATATCGGCTGCATGGTCAACGGCGCCGGTCTGGCGATGGCAACCATGGATCTGATCAAGCTACACGGCGGCGAACCCGCCAACTTCCTCGACGTCGGTGGCGGCACCACGGCCGAACGTGTTGCTGAGGCGTTCAAACTGATCGTCAGTGACAGCAAGGTACAGGCGATTCTGGTCAACATCTTCGGCGGTATCGTCCGCTGCGACCTGATCGCAGAGGGCATCATCGCGGCGGTTAAGGAGGTCGGCATCAAAGTCCCGGTCATCGCCCGCCTTGAGGGGACCAACGCCGAACAGGGTCTCAAGTTGCTGGCTGAGAGCGGCCTCAACATTACTGCTGCCGAAGCGCTGACCGATGCGGCCAAGCAGGCCGTAGCGTCGATTGCATAAGGACGGATTGAATAATGAGCATTCTAGTAAATAAGCACACCAAGGTTATCGTCCAGGGCTTCACCGGTAAGCAGGGCACCTTCCACGCCGAGCAGGCGATCGCCTATGGCACCAATATCGTTGGCGGCGTGACCCCCGGCAAGGGCGGTCAGCAGCACATCGAGCGCCCCATCTTCAACACCGTACAGGATGCCGTTGACGGCACCGGTGCCGATGCCACCATGATCTACGTCCCGGCCGCCTTTGCCGCCGATGCGATCCTCGAGGCAACCGATGCCGGGATCAAGACCATCGTCTGCATCACAGAGGGTATTCCGGTTCAGGATATGCTCAAGGTGAAGGCGGTGCTGGCAAGCCACGGCGAGGACGCACCGCGTCTGATCGGCCCCAACTGCCCCGGTATCATCACCCCCGGCGAGTGCAAGATCGGCATCATGCCCGGCATCATCCACAAACCCGGCAGCGTCGGTATCGTCTCGCGTTCAGGCACCCTCACCTACGAGGCGGTCCACCAGACCACCCAGGCGGGTCTTGGCCAGTCGACCTGCGTCGGTATCGGTGGTGACCCGATCCACGGTATGAACTTCATCGACTGTCTGGAGTTGTTCCAGGCCGATGAGCAGACCAAGGCGATCGTGATGGTCGGTGAGATCGGTGGCAGCAAGGAGGAGGAAGCGGCTGAGTTCATTCAGGCACACGTATCTAAGCCGGTCGTTGCCTACATCGCCGGTCTGACCGCACCCCCCGGACGTCGTATGGGCCATGCCGGTGCGATCATCTCCGGCGGCAAGGGTACTGCCGACGACAAGATCGCTGCACTCGAGAAGGCGGGGGTTGCGGTATCGCGCTCCCCGGCCGATATGGGTGCGACGCTGGCGAAGCTGCTCTAAATAGCGGTTAGAAGACGACGATGAAACTGTTGCGTTCACTGGGTACTCTCGGGCGCGGATTCGCGCACGGCGTACATCCGGCCCATAACAAGGAGCAGACCGCCGATCTCGCTATCCAACGTGTTCCCTTTGTGGAGCGCTATGTGATGCCGCTCGGCCAGCACATCGGTGTGCCGGCCAAGCCGGTAGTCTCTGTGGGCGAGCGAGTAGAGCGCGGTCAGTTGATCGCCGAACCCGGCGCCTTCATCTCCACCGCCCTGCACTCGCCGGTCACCGGCACGGTTCGCGACATCGGTCCTCACCGCTATATCGGTGGTGTCTTCAAACCGGCGATCGAGATCGAGGCCGATCCCTACGCCACTCAGCAGTTCGAGGCACAGCCACCGATCGACTGGGAAGCGCTCTCAATCGACGCGTTCATCGAGCATGTACAGCGTGCCGGTATTGTCGGCATGGGCGGTGCCGCCTTCCCCAGCCACGTCAAACTCTCGATCCCCGAGGGGCAGCAGATCGATGATGTGCTGATCAACGGCGCTGAGTGCGAGCCCTATCTGACCAACGACCATCGGCTGATGGTCGAGCGTCCCGAGACGGTGCTGCGTGGTGCCGAGATGCTACGCCGCAAGCTGGGAGCGAAACACGCCACCATCGGTGTCGAGTCGAATAAACCCGAGGCGATCGAGGCACTCAACGCCTGCATCGACGTGAACGATCCGGTGACTGTCGTCTCACTCGAGGTGAAGTATCCACAGGGCGCGGAGAAGATGCTGATCAAGGCGGTCTACAACCGCGAGGTGCCCGCCGGTGAGCTGCCACGTAATATCGGTATCGTGGTCAATAACGTCGGGACCGCAGTGGCGATCGCCGACTACTTCGACACCGGCATGCCGCTGATCGAGCGCATCGTCACCGTCTCGGGTCCCGGCATCGACTACCCGGCCAATCTGATCGTGCCACTCGGCACCTCGATCCGTGAGGTACTGCGCTTCTGCGGCGGTCTCTCCGAGGAGACTCGCGAGGTGATGATGGGTGGGCCGATGATGGGGCTGCCAGTCGCCAGTCTCGACGCACCGATCATCAAGGGCAGCTCCGGTATTCTCGCCTTCACCGAAAGTGAAACGGGACGCCCCCGAGAGTACCCCTGTATCCGCTGCGGTCGCTGCCTCGAGGCGTGCCCCTACTTCCTCAACCCCTCACGCCTGGCACGGCTCGGTAAGGCGCGTCTGTTTGAGGAGATGAAGGAGTATCAGGTGATGGACTGTGTCGAGTGCGGCGCCTGCACCTTCGCCTGCCCCTCCAATATCCCCATTGTGCAGCACATCCGCAGCTGCAAAGACAACCTGCGCCAGCACGGAGGCGCAAACTAATGGCCAAAGACCCCAAACTACTCCTGCAGGCATCACCGATGCTGCGTCAGGGGATGACCACCCCGACGGCGATGTTCGATGTCTGGATCGCACTTGCTCCAGCCACCCTCGCCGCCCTCTGGTTCTTCGGCCTCAGCGCCCTGCTGGTACTGCTCGCCTCGATTATCGGTGCCGTGTTGACCGAGTGGGTATTCACCGCCGAAGAGAAACGCGGTGTCGCGATGCGTGATAACAGCGCCGCACTGACCGGCCTGCTGCTCGGTCTCACACTGCCGCCGGGACTACCACTCTGGATGGCCTTTATCGGCGGCATGGTAGCGACCGGAATGGGTAAGGTGATCTGGGGCGGGCTCGGTACCAACCTCTTCAATCCGGCGCTGCTGGGGCGTGCCTTTCTACTCGCTACCTTCCCGATCGCGATGACCACCTGGGCTCCCTCGGCGGGACCGGTCGACTTCTTCACCGTCCATGCCAGCAACCTGGCGATGCCCTTCATGCAGGCGCCGCCCACCGACGCACTCTCCGCCGCCACACCGCTGGGTCAGATGAAGTTCGAGCAGAGCTCAACCCCCTTCATGCAGTTGTTGATTGGCAATACCAGCGGTTCGATCGGTGAGACCAGCGGCCTGCTGTTGATCCTCGGCGGCCTCTTCCTCTGGCTGCGCCGCGATATCGACTGGCGCATCCCAGCGGCGATTTTCATCAGCGCTGCTCTCTTCTCCGGCGTACTCTATATGGTCGACTCGGTCCGCTACCCCGGACCGATCTTCACCCTCTTCTCCGGCGGTATGCTGCTCGGTGCAATCTATATGGCAACCGATCCGGTCACCTCTCCAGTGACGCCAAAAGGAGCGATCATCTTCGGTATCGGCATCGGGCTGCTAGTGGTGCTGATCCGCGTCTACGGCGGCTTCCCTGAGGGGATGATGTACGCGGTATTGCTGATGAATGCGGCAACGCCCCTGATCGATCGCAAGACCCAGCCGAGAGTCTTTGGCCGCGAGGTGAAAAAGCATGAGTGAGATCAGCCTCGAACCGCAGGAGCCAAGCTCGATCCGTCTGGTAATGTCGCTGGCCGTGGCCGGTTTCCTCTCTGGCATCATTATTATCTCGATCTTCGAGGCGACCCTCTCGACCATTACCGAGAACAAGGCACGTGAACTGCGCGAGGCGGTCTTCCGCGTACTACCCGGTGCGACCCAGATGCAGCCGATGATCTACGAGGATAACCTGCTGGTCGTCGCCAGAGGGAAAACCGATCCCGATGAGACGATCTACGCCGGTTACGACGAGCAGGGTAACTTTGTCGGTTATGCCATATCCAACAAGGGACCCGGCTTCCAGGATACGATCCACGTCATCTACGGCTACGCACCGGCAAAGCGCCAGATCATCGGCATGTGGATCCTCGACAGCAGAGAGACCCCCGGCCTGGGTGACAAGATCTACAAAGACGCCGCCTTTGTTGCCGAATTCGACGCTCTCTCAATCGAACCGACGGTTAAGAGCGTGAAGAAGGGAACCAAGACCTCAAACAATCGGGTCGACTCGATTACCGGAGCGACCATCTCTTCCAAGGCCGTAGTCAGAATCATCAATGAAGGGAATGCTGTTTGGTTAGGTCGATTGCCAAATCCGGGAAGTGAAGCCGCTTTTGAAGAGGTAACAGGTGGGCAGTAACTGACATCTGCAACCTGATTTCTTAAGAGAGAACTATGCCAACAAGCTTGAATAAAAAGTCAGCCTACGAGGAGATGATCAAGGGTCTCTGGCGAGATAACCCGGTCTTCATCCAGGTGCTCGGCATGTGCCCGATGCTCGCGGTCACCAACTCGGCAGTCAACGCCGTGGTGATGGGTTTTGCGACCTTCTTTGTGCTGGTCGTCTCCAGTTTTCTCGTCGCCAGCTTCACCCCATGGATTCCTAAACAGGTACGTATCTCACTCTACGTCATCATCATCGCCACCTTTGTTACCGTGGTCGACTACACCATTCTGGCGCTGATGCCGGCGGTGCATAAGGAGCTCGGCGCCTTTATCCCGTTGATCGTCGCCAACTGCATGATCCTCGGTCGTCAGGAGGCATTTGCCTCGCGCTACGGGGTGAGGCTCGCGGTCAGCGATGCAGTCGGCATGTCGCTCGGCTTTATGTTTGCGCTGTTTGTACTCGGCGCGGTACGCGAAATTCTCGGCGTCGGTCAGCTCTTCGGCATCGATCTCTTCGGGGCCAATTTTGAGCCGTGGGTGATCATGATCCTGCCACCGGGCGGCTTCCTCACCCTCGGCCTGATCCTGCTCTTCTTCAACTGGCTGACCGAAAAGCGCAAACAGTTCCTCGTAAAGGTGGCCATTGCCGAGAGGAGTGAGATCTAATGGATAACCTGATCTGGATCTTCATCAGCTCGCTGCTGGTCAACAATTTCGTACTCGCCTACTTTCTCGGTCTCTGCCCTTTTCTCGGTGTCTCCGGACGGCTTGAGACCTCGTTCCGTCTCGGCATGGCAACCACTTTTGTACTGCTCATTACCGCCCTCTGCGCCTGGGTGCTCAACACCTATGTATTGATCTACGCCCCCTACCTGCGACTCATCAGCTTCATCGTGGTGATCGCCTCAACGGTGCAGTTTATTGAGATGGCAATCAAGAAACTAAGCCCCTCGCTGTTCCAGTCGCTTGGCATCTTCCTGCCGCTGATCACCACCAACTGCGCCATCCTTGGTCTGGCGATTTTCGCCACTAACCGCGGCTACGGCTTCCTCGAGGGGATGACCTTCGCGCTGGGCGCAGGTGCTGGCTTTACCCTGGCGATGGTACTGATGGCAGGACTGCGCGAAGAAGTTGAGCTGACCAACGACGCACCGGCACTGGTGCGCGGCACTGCAATCAATCTGATTATCGCCGGCATTCTATCAATGGCCTTCATGGGCTTTGCCGGGCTCTTCAGTTCGACTTAGGGGTAGAATAAGGTGATGGGTTACCTGATATCACTGCTCGGCCTGACAGCGCTCTGCGCCTTCTGGGTCGTATTCCAGCTCTGGCTGAAAAAACAGGAACCGAATCACGCAGGATTCAAGGCAGGCTGTGGTGCCTGCAAGAGCGGTAGCTGCGGCACCGACTCGTGTAGTTAAAAATATAGATAACGAATTTTCGGCCCACAGTTTTTCTGTTTGGGCAAAGTTGGGGAAGAAGATGCATAGAACGAAAATCGCCCTCATCGGGGGCGGCCAGATCGGTAGCGTGCTGGCACTGATGGCAACGCAGAAAGAGCTCGGCAACATAGTGATTGTCGATCGCCCCGAGAGCGAGAACAACGTCAAGGGTAAGGCTCTCGATATTATGACCCTGCGCCCCCACGATGGTATCGACGTCGAGTTGATAGGTACCTCAAACTACGACGATATCGACGATGCCGATGTCGTTATCGTCACCGCCGGTATACCACGCAAACCCAATATGAGTCGCGATGATCTGCTCGGCATCAACATTGAGATCATCAAGGGTGTGGCCGAAGAGGTTAAGGTGCATGCTCCTAACGCCTTCGTCGTGGTTGCCACCAATCCGGTTGACGCGATGTCCTACACCTTCCAGAAGGTCTCAGGCTTTCCCAAGAGTCGCGTTGTCGGCCTCTCCGGCGCGCTCGATACCGGTCGCTTCCAGGCCTTTATCGCCATGGAGACTGGCCTTTCCGCCAACGACGTCTCCTGCATGGTGATGGGCGGCCACGGCCCGACGATGATCCCGCTGGTACGCACTGCCACCGTTGCAGGCATTCCGATTTCAGAGCTGCTTACCCAGGAGCGCATCGATTCGATCATGAAACGCACGCGCGAGGCAGGTACCGAGATCGTCCACCTGCTCGGAAACGGCAGCGCCTATTTCAGCTCCGCCGCTTCAATCATGGAGATGGTTGAGGCCTACCTGGGCGACAAGAAGCGTGTCATCTCATCCTCAATGCTCTGTGAGGGTGAGTATGGGGTAAACGGTTACTACATCGGCGTGCCCTGCGTTATCGGCACTAATGGCGTGGAACGTATCATTGAGGCCGACCTAACCGACGATGAGAAGGCGATGTTCCAGACCAACTTTGAGGCCGTAAAAGCGACAACAGACAACACCGGCCTCTGAGCAACAAGGAGGCGGTGTTCATTCCGTCTCCTCTGTTTCAAATCCGCATTGCCCATCACGCTACACTCCGCTATAAATAGCCTCTACCCAACTTCTGGCACCCATGCATATGGATGTCATCTCTCCTCTTAGTCGCTGTGCCACACACATCTAATCAATGGAATGACTTTGCTAGCAGCTCAACCTCACGTTTCGATTATTTTGCTATCGCTGTTACGACAGGATGAGACACGGCGCTGTATCGATAGCCTCTTTTCACATACCGTACTGCCGTTTGAAATCATCATCGTTGATATGGGGGCCTCCGAGGATATTGTCCGTTGGCTTCGCGATCTTGAAACCAGCCGTGCTGAGATCAGCGTGATTTACAACAGTGAGAATGTGGGTACCAGCCGAGGCAGAAACCAGGGCGCGCAGCTGGCCTCTGCTCAGCAGCTCATCTTTCTCGATAACGACACAGAGGTTACGACAGGTTGGCTTGAGCCTTTAATCGATGCCATATCGAGCGATCCAAGCATAGCGGCCTGCGGCGCAAAAATCGTTTCAGATGATGGCATGGTGATGTGTGCCCCGGTGCAGATCAGATCCACATTCGAGGGTGACGCACTCATTGAAACAGGTCTCGAATTTACCCGCCTTATTCGTAACGACGACCCTGCCGTCAATAGTCCACAAACGCTACCTTGGTACCCTACGACCGGCCTATTGGTTAAGCGCGAGCACTTTGAGCAGGTAGGTGGTTTTGATGAACGGCTGTTCCTGTGTGAGGAGGACAAGGACCTCGGCCTTTCACTGTCCAGGCGGGGATATCGTACCGCTTATATACCGGAATCGGTTATCCAGCATCATCACGTTCGCCAGGACGGCGACTACGCCAAAATTCGTAACAATCTTGGCGTTATCCTGCGTGACGTCAAATACTTTGAGCAGAAGTGGCAATGCAAGGTCTTCATTCGCCATACACGCGCCTATCTGCGCCATCACGGCCTAACGGACCCACAGATCGACAATATCAAGCGATTCAGTTTTGTTAACACCATTCTGGAACACAAGCTTAATCTCTCTGAACTGATTGTTACGGTGACTAACCGCTGCAACCACCGCTGTGCAATGTGTTACTACCATGAGCATTTAAATAGTGACCGTCAGGAACTGACGCTCGATAAATATTGACGGGTATCGTCAACACTCGGTCAACTGAAGATTCTATGGATCTCTGGCGGCGAACCGTTTTTGAGAAAAGAGCTTACAGACATTTGCCGCATCTTTGTCGAGAACACAGGCGTACCCTCGATTTTCATCCCCACCAACGGTTCACGACCTGCCACGATAATCTCAAGCGTTGAACGAATTCTGGATGAGAATCCCTGCATTAAACTGACGCTGATGTTTTCGCTCGAAGGCCTGCCACCACTTCACGACACCATCCATGACAAACAAGGTGCCTTCAGTTCGGTTGAAGAGAGCATTAAGCAGCTCAACTTCCTGCGCGCGCGTCTGTTGCGTAAAAAACAGCGATTCGGCCTATTACTCAACACAGTGGTCTCCAACCAGAATATTGATGATGTCATTCCGCTGATGACATATGTTCAAAAACGTATCCTGGTTGACTCTCACCTGCTCTCACCCATGCGCGGCGATCCCAAGGAGCCGTCGCTGTTGGCACCCTCGGGAGAGGCATTTACACGCCTTACTGAGCAGGCCAAACCCTTTTTCGATACCTATACCAGACGTGGCACTAGTGACGAAATGACACGAACCAGAATTGAGGAACGCTTGCAGCAACGCTACGCCCTATGGAGTGACCTGCTCAGTGGTGGTCAACTCCCCTTTCCCTGTCAGGCCGGGAATCGAATCGGTGTGCTTGAACCCGATGGTGATGTTCGACTCTGCGAGTCCTTTCCCGTGATCGGGAACGTCAGGGAGAGAGACTTCGATTTTTCCACCGTCTGGTTCTCTCCTGCCGGCGATGAGTCCAGGGATCAGGTTGATGGTTGCAGCTGCACTCACGGTTGCTTTATCGGTGCCAGTGAACCGCCTTCGGCTACTCTATAGCCCTCGTAATCTCGATATCTCTTCGTGGAGATTACGAGGGTTAAATCCCTCTTTCATTGCTCGCATAGATCTTTGCAAACTCATCGATCGGCGGCGATTCATAACCACCCTCCTCCGCTGACCGCCATGGATAGCGAAGCGAAGGCGGTTAGTCCGCGATAGTCGACGCCGTCTGCCTATTCGTAGTTGAGAGCGAGAGCGAACGACG
>NZ_MPRL01000053.1:0-35816 GCF_002020875.1 Solemya pervernicosa gill symbiont
TTCTTCGTCGTCCGCTCGCGCTCTCAACTACGAATATGCAGACGGCGTCGACTATCGCGGACTAACCGCCTTCGCTTCGCTATCCATGGCGGTCAGCGATAGCATGCGCGATCGCCTGCTCACAGCGATCCTGCAGCAGGTTGCGGTTCGGTAGGCGGGTGATCGCGGATCGGTATTGGCCAGTTCACGCAGGTAGATCTCAGCGGTCTTGTGCACGGTAAAATCGGTGAAAATCCCGATATAGTTTACCAACCGACCGTGACGGTCGTGAATTGCCTTGATCGATAGCAGCTCAGGATAGATCGAGCCCTCCTTGTTACGATTCCAGATCTCACCCTGCCACTAACCTTTATGTTCAATCGCATCCCACATCCCTTTGTAGAAATCCTTATCGTGCCGACCTGATGCAAGCAGTGATGGCTCCTTGCCCATGATCTCACGCCTGCTGTAGCCGGTGATGGTGGAGAAGGCCTCATTGAGGTCGATTATTCGCAGCTCGGGATCGGTAATCACAACGCCGTTGGTGGCCGACTCCATCACCCGTGCATGGAGCTGTAAACGGTTCATGATCTGATCTTTATCGAGATTGAGCAGCGCGACATACCAGCCCCCCGTTGCGATGACACTGAATGCCAGCACAAAGGTGAGCAGATAGAGTCCCGTATGTTCGTTGTAAAGTAGGGCGATCGCCTCTTTCGGATAGTGCGAAACCACAAACCACTTATCGACCAGATGGTGTTCATCGTCATGATGAACCTGCTGATAACGCTCCGGCAAGCCAACCCGCAGTGCATAGTCGGCCACATGGATGGTATTAAAACTAAATAGACCCTCGTTCGACTCAACCTGCCCCTGGCTCGATTCACGCATCCGCGACCACTCTGCTGCAAAACGGTTAGCGAAATTCTCCTCGCCACCAAACATAAAGCTCCACTCATGTTTATGCTGGGAGTTGTATAGCCAAAAACCCTCGGCATTGAGCAGCGCCAGGTGGTTAACCTCACTACTCTTTATTCTGGCGAAGTTATCGATCAGCCGCTCGGCCAGATAGTTAAACACCAACACACCATTAACCTTGCCGCGGCTATCGCTGGTGGGTGTCGCAAAGCGAATGATCGGACGGTGCGGCTCTTCAATCACACCCTGTTCAACATTGAGATCGAGGGATGAGACATAGATCTCACCGGGTGCCAGCTTAATCGATTCACGGAAGTAGTAACGCCCTGACTTATCCTGAAGCGCACCCTCAGCAACCGCCTTGGCTCTTCCACCGCGGTACTCGATTCGTAGCTGCTCCCTTCCATTCCGATCAAGCCAGCGAATCTGATCGTAACGGCGCATATCCTGCGCGAAACGCTCCAATTCACCGACAACCCGGCTACGCCCCCACTGATCCTCACTAGCGATATAGGCCTGTAATGTACGACTTCCCGCAATGTATTCGAGATCAGGAATGATCCCTTCGATATCACGTTGTAATGAGTTGGTGGCCAGACGCACCTGCATCGCCTCACCGCTCTTGATCAACTTTAACTCGTGTCGGAGATCGACCACGTAGTAAGCGACAAAGGCACCGATCAGCGCGACCAGCAACGGCCAGAAGATCTTCAGGAAATAGGGAAGCACAACTCTAAATGGGTGTTTGGAGAACTCCACAGCGCCACCTCAAATTATTAGTCGCTCGAGCTGCCGCTCAAATCCATATGAGAGGTTATACCTAACACTGTACGAGATTTGCGTAGGCGAGTACCAGCCACTTACTACCAGCCGCTTCGAAATTAACCTGTACCCGTGCCTGTGCGCCAGAGCCCTCACAGTTAACCACCGTTCCCTCGCCAAACTTGGGATGCTCAACGCGCTGACCGACACTCATCCCGGTCTCATTCATCGAACTCGAGACCATGCTGGATCGCTGCTCAGAGCCATAGTGGGGACGCGTGACCGCCGCCCTCGGCCTCACTTCCGTAATCAATTCGGAAGGAATTTCACCGATAAAGCGTGACGGCATCGGATAGGTGTCGGAGCCGTGAATTCGACGCCGCTCGGCGTGACAGAGGTAGAGGATCTGCCGTGCGCGGGTGATACCGACATAACAGAGGCGGCGCTCCTCCTCGAGCCCTTCAGGATTCTCGCTGGAACGCGAGTGAGGGAAGAGCCCCTCTTCCATGCCACACATAAAGACCAGCGGAAACTCGAGCCCCTTGGCGGAGTGGAGCGTCATCAGCTGCACCGCATCTTCATGCGCGCCCGCCTGCTGCTCACCCGCCTCAAGTGCAGCGTGCGAAAGGAAGGCGTCGAGCTGACTCATCTGCTCATCCTCTTCGTAACGGAAACTGCGCGCGGCAGTGACCAGCTCCTCGAGGTTCTCAATGCGTGCCTCCCCCTTCTCACCCTTCTCTTTGCGGTAGAACTCAATCAGGCCGGTAAGGCCGATCACATGTTCCACCTGCTGCTCCAGCGCCATGCCGTCGCACTCACCTGCCAGCGTCTCGATCAGTTCAACAAAGCGCTGCAGTGCAGTCGATGCACGTGCCGGTAACCGCTTCTCATCAATCACCGCCAGTAGTGCCTGCCACAGCGTCATCTCACGATCACGCGCCAGATCACGAACTGCCTGTACCGTGCGCTCGCCGATACCGCGCGTCGGGGTGTTGATCACCCGCTCGAAGGAGGGGTCGTCTGCACGATTACTGATAATGCGCAGGTAGGCGAGTGCATTTTTAATCTCAGCACGTTCGAAGAAGCGCAATCCGCCATAAACACGGTAGGGGATACCGGCGACGATCAACGCCTCCTCAAGTACACGCGACTGTGCGTTGGAGCGGTAGAGCAGCGCTGCCTCTTCACGGCGCCCACCCTGCTCAATCCACTGCCCAATTCGCTCGGCAATGATGCGTGCCTCATCGAGATCGTTGTAGGCGCTGTAGAGGTAGATCGGGTCGCCCTCGGCATCCTCGGTCCAGAGCTTCTTACCGAGTCGGCCGCTATTGCGTGAGATCAGTGCATTGGCGGCGGCAAGGATATTGCCGGTGGAGCGGTAGTTCTGCTCCAGCCGCACCGTCTGCACCTGTGGTAGTTCACGGCCGAAACGGTGAATATTCTCAATCTGCGCACCGCGCCAGCCGTAGATCGACTGGTCATCATCACCCACCGCAAAGAGGGTAATCTTGTCACCCGCCAACACCCGCAACCAGGCGTACTGAATCGTATTGGTGTCCTGAAACTCATCGACCAGAATATGGCGGAAACGCTGCTGATAGTGCGTCAGCACCTCGGGGCTCTTTAACCACAGTTCGTGTGAACGCAGTAGCAGTTCGGCAAAATCGATCACTCCTGCGCGCTCGCAGGAGACCTCGTAGGCGGTGTAGAGCCGGATCATCTGCCGCAGATAGGGGTCGCTGTGATCCTCAATATGCTGGGGACGCAGCCCCTCATCCTTACGTGCATTGATAAACCACTGCACCTGTTTCGGCGGCCAGTGCGCCTCATCGATATCGAGTGAACGCAGTACCCGCTTAATCAGCCGATGCTGATCATCAGAGTCGAGTATCTGGAAGGTCTCTTTCAGCCCCGCCTCGCGCCAGTGGGTGCGTAGCAGTCGATGGGCAATGCCGTGGAAGGTGCCAACCCACATGCCGGAGCCGGGCATGTTGAGTAGTGCCTCGGTGCGGCTTCGCATCTCTGAGGCGGCCTTATTGGTGAAGGTAACGGCCAACACCCCGAAAGGGGAGGTACCCTCCACCTCCAGCAGCCAGGCGATGCGGTGCACCAGCACACGGGTCTTACCGCTACCGGCACCGGCCAGCACCAAAGTATGGTTGGGGGGTGCACTGACGGCTTCGCGCTGAGCATCGTTGAGGGGATCAAGAATATAGGAGACATCCATCGGAACATTTTACCAGAGGCGACACCGCATATTCAGACAAATTGGTGTGTCACGGTTACTACCGCAGCACGTATATCTACCATCGATACACCCTACAAAAGGGCGTCAATCGTGCTCCACTCTCTATCCTTCGTCATCACAAACCGGCAGCGACCATCGCTCATATTGGCCCACAGCTCACCCACCAACCGGTCCATCTTCACCTTGGGCACATCCCACTTGTCGCCACCCTTATATTCCACAATCAGGACAGTTCCATCGGGTAGCTTACAGACGAAATCGGGATAGAACTTACCATCAGACTTTTGCAGCGAGAATGACGAACCCTCACGGCGAACCAGATTACGCACCCAGAACTCAATCCTTCCTTTGTCCGCCTGCTGATCGAGCCACACCGCACACTCAAACTCTTCCTTGGAGTCGAAATCACCGATCCGGCTGTAGTAGTGGTGGCGGAAATCGTAGGGCTCGTATTGATCGGCATTGTCACGGCTTGGTGCGTAAGCATAGGGATTAAAGGTAAAGACAAACTCATCACTCACCGACACACGCTCATCGGCACCCTCTGTAAACAGCATCTCCTGATAGACACTGTTCGCCGCCTGCTTACGCATCGACCTGATACGTGCATCCAGTAGATTGCAGATCTCAAACTTACGCTGATTCAGCTTGGCCAGATCCATATTCGGTTTTTCCATCACATGACTCATCCAGGCGGCAACAAAGGCGCGTTTACTGTCATGACTCAGGGTCGGCTCGTGCAGATTACGACAGAACCATGTCGCCAGCTTCGCTTCATCCCAGTGCTCAGGCGTATAGACCAGACCCAGATCGCGCTGAAGGTCGGCGATGAAGTTCAGCTTCATCTTGCCAACATCTTCATCGATATCGAGATCACCACCACCCGCAACCCTCCCCATCAGATCGAGCCGTGCAAGCTCATCTCGGTTAGGGTGTGCATCGTAGGGAGAGAGTTCCCAGAGGTAGTCGAGCTGCTCCGGGTCCTCAAACAACTCAAGCTCACCCTGAAATCGTAGCGCCAGCTCGGGAACCTCAAAAGATACACCCAACTCCGCTGGGGTCTGGAAAAACTCAACGGCAGTCGTCCGACTCTCAACTGCTGCCGTTTCAATGGCCGTTACAGAGATATCCTCAACAACCGTTGCCTTGACCTCCTCAGCCTCCTCCTCACTCAACGGCTCGCTGATCGTCAACGTACTGCTCTTTGCATCCCACTTGAGCTTGTCTCGTGTTGCCTTGGGAATCTTCTTCAGTTCAGGCTTCTCTTTCAGCTCGACAACAACGGGGCGGAGCTTCGCGCGGTGAAGCCTGTTCTTATAATCAAACACACCCTGTTCGGGTTTGGCTGCACTCACAAACGCTGCCGCCTCCATTCGGTCGAAACCGGCCCCCTGCACCAGGCGGTCACGAAGCCCTTCGGCAGTAGCGTTAAAATCTCGCGAAACGACAAAAGCGTAGGAGCGATTGAGCGCCTCATGGCTGCGATGCTTCGCACCCGGCTGGCGCAGAATACGACCCAGTAGCTGCTCAACCGCCGTCGAAGAGTGGACCTCAGCCATACTCACCAACACATAGGCAAAGGGACAGTCCCAACCCTCGGCCAGCGCCTGCTGGGTAATGACAAACTTAACCGGACACTGCTCGGAGAGGATGCCTTGCTCATACTCGGCGTTGATCTTCTCCAGCCCCTTCTCGCCGCCGGTGGCGACCACTACCTCCGATTCTGGAATGCGGTGGTTCTCGATCAACTCGGTACGCACCCGCTCCACATCGAGCGTTTCTCGATTTTTGTAGTGCTTCTCCGCCTGTATCAAAACGATGGGACGCAGATAGGCTGCACCCTGACGCCTTTCACTCTCAGCAATGTTCTGCAGCTCCTCGCGCCGCGCGATCGCATCGGCCAGACACTGCTGCCAGTCGGGCTCCGATTCTAGACGGATCGGCAGCTTGATCATCTCTTCACCCTTCAGCTCAGCGGCGTAAACGCTGTGCAGCACATTACTGGGGTGCTTCTCGGTATCGGGCGTCGCCGTCAGCTCCATAATGCCACTGGGATTAAAACGACTCAGCGTCTCAAAGGAGAGATCGGTCCGGCTGTTGTGCGCTTCATCGACAATTACGAAGGGGCGGCGCAGGCGTAAGACATTGGCCAGCGAGTAGGGAACCACCCCATCCTCCTGCTCCAGATGTGCGCGCTGCTCCGGGTGCAGGTTATCGAAGTGGTGCATCAAGGCACCGCTCGACTCATAGACCTTGCGTATCTCGGTGTCATCCACCTGAAAGGCCTGGCGGGTAGTGACAATAATGGTGGTGGAGGTATCGAGCGTGGCGCGATTAACGCTCTTCGCATCATCGAGGTCGAGTACGGTAACGGGACCCGCCTCGCAGAGCGCCTGATGATAGGGATGGAAGCGATCCTTCAGCGCCCTTAACGTCTGCTCACGAATCGCATTACTCGGTACCAGCCAGAGAATGACACTGTGCTCCAGCCCCAACAAATGGGTATTGATCTGCGCAACCGACTTTGCCGCCAGCCAGGTCTTACCGCCACCGGTCGGCACGCGCAGACAGAAGTAGGGCATATCAACGGCAAAGCCATCAATGGGGCTGTACTGGCTACCGCGGTTCCATAATTCGAGAGTGGTCTGATAGAAGGCGGTATTGGCATTACCCATCGTGCGACAGTTACGAAAATAGTGCTCCACACTCTCCAACACCGCGCTTTGATAGTTCTTGGGGGTAAAGGCGGCCATGCTAAACCTCCAGTGCGTAGGGCGTCTGCTTGAACAGAATCCCCAGCTTATCGAGACGATTCTTACCCATGCGACAGGCGGCGGCGTAGATCACCTTGGGTCCGGCGAATTCGGGCATTACGTTGAGCACAGGCGTTGTCAGCACGTTGCCACCATCCACCGATTTATCTTTAAGAATACCGTTATAGAGCAGGTAGATGGCGCGCCCCTGATGGACGCCCAACAGCGGTGAATTCCCCTTACCAGAATATCCACTGCCTGTTTCAGCAAACCAGACGAATTCAGCTAACTGTGCAAAGGTGACATCGCTACGAATCTGACCCTCGGCATTGAAGAGAGGCTCTTTGCTCAGGCGGCAATATTGAAAGCCGCCACCCAACCCTTCGATCTCTTTTCCCTTTGTGTTGGTATAGCCACTGGCGACACGCCGTACCCGTTCGGCTGTAACGTCCGTTGCTATATCTGGAAGCATCTCAACCATGATGAATTTGCGATTACCACCATCCTCAATATTTTGCTTTAAAACAGCATGACCAGTTGATCCAGAACCAGCGAATGAATCCATAACTAATGATAGGGGAGTCGCTATTTTTGCGAGAGTTTGTTTTGGGCATCCAAGCCCAAGCAAACAGCAAAAACTTCACGCGACCGTTTATGCCTGCGGCGCCCCAGCGATCGCGATCAGTGCCTATCTGTATTATTCGCTGTATTAGACGTATTGGCTTTGGTGTAGTGAAGGGACTATTTTCAATAATTTCAAGCAAATGTGTTCGTGCTTCCTGTGTGTGACCACAATCATCGTAATGCCAAAATGAACGAGGAACGACCTTACCCATATCAGCAAGAAACCGTTTAAGTCTCGGCTTTTTAGACAAGCCATTTTTCCCCCACCATAGCTCATTATTTTTACTGTGTTGCTCATAGGTTGTTTGGTTGAATTTCCAAACTGCGGTTGTATTTGGCCAGATTTCTTCACCAGTTATTGGATGAGGAATTGGATAATATAAATTTGGCCTTTCATCTGCAGACTTATTGCAAGTATATGTGACTGAATTCCAAGGGCCGCGAGCATCATCGTCTGGATTTTTGTAATTATTCAACTGTTCAGGAGTTCTTTCTAACCGATTAAGTGACCAGTTAGTACTGCGTTTTGCATAAATCACTATTGATTCAGTATCACTACTAAAATGCTTGGCATCATTCGCAGGAGATACACGCTTAATCCAACAAATTGTTGCTATAAAGTTTTTCGCGCCGAAAATCTCATCCATGAGAAGGCGTAACTTAGCTACTTCATTATCATCAATTGAGATAAATATCGCTCCATCTTCCCGCAGGAACTTATTTAAGAGAACTAAACGTGGATACATCATAC
Source organism: Solemya pervernicosa gill symbiont (assembly GCF_002020875.1). NCBI lineage: Bacteria > Pseudomonadati > Pseudomonadota > Gammaproteobacteria > Solemya pervernicosa gill symbiont. The sequence goes on from NZ_MPRL01000053.1 coordinate 8,036, forward strand.
AAAGCCACTTGTCGTGCCTGCTGAGGTCTTCCGCCTCCTTACCAACCACCTCACCGAGCCATTTATTGATCTCAGGACTGTTGACATTATCGTTGTAGACCCACCCCTCGTTGCCGGTGTTGTAGGGAGGATCGATATAGATGCACTTCACCTTTCCGGCATAACGCGGCAGCAGTGCCTTCAGTGCATCGAGATTATCACCCTGAACGATGAGATTTCCGCTCTCTGCATCACCGTGTGAATATTTTTTCACCGGCTCCAACAAGCGGTAAGGCACCTCCTTGTGGTGTTTAACGACGGCCTTTTTTCCAATCCAGTCTAGTGTCGGCATGTTCTATTCTTCGTTCTCTCTGGAGTCGGAGTCATCGCGGCCAGTCTGTTCAACCATTATCGGTTCCAACACCGCACTGACTCCGTCCACTGTCGTTTCATACAAGCTGTTTGCGTTCCAGTGTGTTCAGTAGCTCAGCAAAGGTGAGAATCGCCGGGCGTCGGCCAGCAGCCTTACGTACGGTATCCAGAAGCCCTTCATCAAGCAGGCTTTTAATCAGTTTGTGCACCGTCGGTTTCGGCACATCTGCACGCCGCGCGATGTCGGCTGCCGTGAATATTGGGCGGTCAAAAAGTGCATCTACCAGCTGTGCGCTGTGGGGTGAATGAGTGATCTCACGCACCTGTAACTTGGTAACCTCGTAGAGACCCATAATCTCGCGCAGTATGTCCCCGTTTTGTTGTGCCTGCGCGGTTACCGCACGTAGGAAGAAGGCGCACCAACCGGTCCAGTCTTGTTGCTGTGAGATGGCGCGCAGGCGAGCGTAGTACTCGTCTCGGTGTGCTTCGAGGTAGGCGGACAGGTAGAACATCGGGTTGGCGAGTCGCCTCTTACTAAATAGGAACAGTGGAATCAGCAGACGTCCGATACGCCCGTTTCCATCTTTGAAAGGATGGATCAGTTCGAACTGTGCGTGAACAATAGCGGTCTGCACGATGGGGTCGATATCGTCGCTGTCGAGGTAGTGCTCCCACGCCTCAAGGTGGTCCAACAGTTGGAGCGGGCTGGGCGGGACGAATGTAGCCTCTTCGATCTTGCACCCTTCGGGGCCGATCCAATTCTGGCTTTTGCGAAACTCGCCCGGCTCTTTGTTGGCACCACGGACGCTGCTCATCAGGATGGCGTGAAGATCACGAATCAGGCTGAGTCGAATCTGTCGCTCTGCGACGCTCTCTTTTGCGAGCATCAGCGCCTTGCGGTAGTTGAGGATCTCCTGGATATCATCGCGCTTCGCTTCGTCATACACCTGCCCTGCCTCATGCTCCAGCACCTCTTCTACCGTTGCCTGCGTGCCTTCGATTTTGGAAGAGAGCACCGCCTCCTGATTGGTGAGCGGTGAAAGCATAACGGCCGGATTGACCACACCCATTAGCAGGCCGTCATATCGCGCCAGCGCCGCATTGGCTTCGCCCGCCACGGTAAAGAGCACGGCTTTATCCAGCTCACTGATGGGCAGTAACTCGGGTTGATAGGGCTGCACGTGATGTCCTTATACCAAGAAAGGAACTACCTTTTAGGTTGATTACGTATCTTACATTACGAGTTGTGATACACAACTACTTTTTGTGTCATCCCGATGATACACAACCACAACGCAGTGTGATTGTGTGTTAGCTTCCGTCGGCCACTTCACTTTTACCCCGACAACCGGCCGGAGCATCTATGAAACCCTACGCCGAATCGTGCGATCAGAACCGTGATGTGATCTTTGAAGTGATCCGCGAACACTTTGCTGCAGCTGAGCAGCTGCTGGAGATCGGCAGTGGTACCGGCCAGCACGCCATCTACTTCGCTGAGCGGTTGCCACATCTAAGCTGGCAAACCAGTGATCGACTTGAGAACCACGCCGGTATCCTTGCCTGCGCTGACCGCCATGGATAGCGAAGCGAAGGCGGTTAGTCCGCGATAGTCGACGCCGTCTGCATATTCGTAGTTGAGAGCGCGAGCGAACGACGAAGCTTGGGCTTGGACGCCCAAAACAAGCTTCCGCAAAAATAGCGACTCCCCGAGCGTGAAGAGGCGGGGCTTACCAATGTGTTACCGCCGCTCGATCTCGATGTCACCGGAAACTGGCCAAACGACCGCTATGATGCGGCCTTCAGCGCCAATACTGCACACATTATGCATCTGAACATGGTCGAATCTATGTTTACGGGAGTTGCCGAGGTTCTGAAGCGGGGTGGACGATTCTGTCTCTACGGGCCGTTTAACTACGAGGGGCGTTATACCAGCGAGAGCAATGCGCAGTTCGATCTCTGGCTCAAAGCGCGCGACCCGGGCAGTGCGATACGCGACTTCGAGGCACTCAATACGATGGCGGAGCAGGGCGGCATGACACTGTTAAACGATCACGCCATGCCGGCCAACAATCGGATTCTGGTCTGGGAAAAGGTGGGGTAGGGCGGACTACCAGTTCTGTCCGCTGGCCTTCTGCTGCATCTCATCGTACTCGGCCTGGTAGAAGAACTGTTCATCACCCAGCGCCGGTTCGAGCTGCTCAAGCCAGGTCGCCTGCTCACTATATTTGGCAAAGAAGGGACGCTGCACCCAGTCGGGATTACGCGCCTGAATGAAGCGCAGTACAAACAGCTCTTCACCATTTACTTCAGTCACACCCTGCACCTCAACCTTGCCCGGTCCGGCACTCATTGAGGGGCCGCGCACGGTACGCGCCACACCCGAAACGCGCTTCACCGCTTCACGGTAGATCTCCCAGGCACGCGATAGCGGTACCTCGAAGTAGCGCTTGGCGCCGGTATCGCGCTCCACGAACATGTAGTAGGGGATGATGCCGAGCTTCACCTGGGTGCGCCACATACGCGCCCACACCTCAGGATCGTCGTTGATATGTGCCACCAGTGGCGACTGACTACGGATGATCGCGCCGGTGGCACGGATACGGCGAACCGCCTCACGAGCAATCGGAGTCTCCAGCTCACGCCAGTGATTGAAGTGCGACATCACCGCGACGTGTTTGCCACCGTCGACCAGCTCCTTCAGCAGCGCCATCAACTCAGAGGCATCGGCGTCAGAGACAAAGCGCTGCGGCCAGAAGGAGAGCGCCTTGGTGCCGATGCGGATGGTCTGAATATGGTCGAACTCCGGCTCCAGCAGTGGGCGCAGATAGTCGGCCAGGTGTTTGGTCTTCATCACCATCGGGTCGCCACCGGTAATCAGCAGGTCGGTCACCTCTTGATGGTGTTTCAGATAGTGGTGCAGTGATTTCGCCTCGTGTGAGGAGATGCGTAGCGACTTGTCACCAACAAACTGCGCCCAGCGGAAGCAGAAGGTGCAGTAGCTGTGGCAGGTCTGCCCCTGGCTGGGGAAGAAGAGTACCGTCTCGCGGTACTTGTGCTGCATCCCCTCAAGCGCCTCACCATGCAGCTTCGGTACATTGAGCTCCTGCTGACCAGCAGGATGGGGATTGAGTTCCTGACGTAGCTCCGCCGCCAGTGCCTTGAGCTCCGCCTTCTCGGCACCGCTGCGCAGCAGCTCCGCCATCTGATCATACTGGCTGGGGTCGAGCATTCCGCGCTGCGGGAAGGTGAGCTGGAAGATCGGATCGTTGGGAATATCGCTCCAGTCGATCAGCTCATCAACCACGTAGCGGTTGACGCGGAACGGCAGCACATTGGCCACAACTCGCATCTCAAACCGCTGCGCCTCACTGAGCGTGGCAAGCTGGGGGATATCCTCCAGATGCCGCTCGGTGTAGACCTGAAACTTCTCGGTCTGAAAATGCTCGTTCCCTGATGCCTGAGTTGAATCCAGGTTAGCGCTTTGACTCATCGGCTACTCACACAGTTGTTGAGGGGGGGTGTTACGCCGGTACTGCTTCGGCGCGCGCTGCTGAGGCAAGCGCCTGCTTACTGGCTGGTTTTGGGCGGCTACCTGAGAGGTATGAGGCCATGCTGACGGTCGGGACCTTGGCGGAGTCGACCAATCCATGCATCTCACACTTCTCGCAGGCGCGTAGCTTAGTCTGGCCGCCTGCTGGCGCCTTACCAACCGGGCGTTTACGCAACTTCTGACAGTTGCTCACACCCATATAGGCGCCTTGAGGAATACAGAAAAACATTAGCTCCTTAGACACTACAAACTCCTTAATAAACGATTCATTACAATAACAATCGAGATAAAAACAGCCCGCCTCCGCAAACCTGGCGGAAACCTCACGCATATCAGGGGGGTCACATCTTCGGTAGCAGCTCTACTGCTGTGCTCCGATTTGGCACTCGATTGTCGTCCAGAGGCTCTCCGGCCCTACACCACGCCCCACTCGGCGCTCAATACTTCTCGGCTCCCTCTTCACAGCGCAACATTCCAAATCGCGCCATCTCCTATCGAAAAGGGCCGGACACCTTACCATTTGCGGCAAAAACAATCAAATCAATGAGTTAGTGAAGGGTTACTCGACTGTGACCGATTTGGCCAAATTACGTGGCTGGTCGACATCGGTCCCCTTAAGGACGGCGACATGGTAGGCGAGCAGTTGTAACGGAACGGTGAAGATTATTGGCGCGACATGATCGCCAGCCGGCGGCACGACGGTAACGTGAACACGCTCCGACTTGCTCATACCGCTAGCATGATCGGCAAAGACGTAGAGCTCGCCTCCGCGTGCACGCACCTCTTCGAGGTTCGCCTTGAGTTTCTCCAGCAGTGCATCGTTGGGCGCCACGGCGATGACCGGCATCTCCTCATCGACCAGCGCCAGCGGCCCATGTTTTAGCTCTCCTGCCGGGTAGGCCTCGGCGTGGATATAGGAGATCTCCTTGAGCTTCAGTGCACCCTCCATCGCCACTGGGTACTGCACACCACGTCCGAGGAAGAGGGCGTGCTGCTTGTCGGTAAAGCGTTCGGCAAGCTGATGAATCTCATCATCCAGTGAGAGCAGATCCTCGATATGGCTCGGCAGTGCGAGCAGCTGCTCGACGATCTTAGCCTCACGCTCACTATCGATCCGGTAGCGCCGACCGAGCGAGACCACCAGTAACAGTAACGCTACCAACTGGGTGGTAAACGCCTTGGTCGAGGCGACACCGATCTCTGGACCGGCTCGTGTCATCAGCGACAGATCGGCCTCACGCACCAGAGAACTCTCGGGTACATTACAGACCGCCAATGATGCGCCATATCCCCACTCCTTGGCCGCACGCAGCGCTGCCAATGTATCGGCGGTCTCACCCGACTGAGAGATGGTGACAATCAACGCCTCGGGATCAGGAACAGGATGTCGATAGCGAAACTCGCTCGCCACCTCGACTCGACAGGGGATACCCGCCAGACCCTCGAACCAGTTTCGCGCTACCTGTCCGGCATGGAAGCTGGTGCCACAGGCGATAATCTGTATCCGTTTGATGCGGTCGAAGATAGCCTCCGCCTGCGGACCAAATGCCGCCTCCAACACCTTGCCTCCCGCCAGTCGGCCCTCCAGCGTCTCGGAAATCGCCATCGGCTGCTCATAGATCTCTTTGAGCATGTAGTGACGGAACTCACCACGATCAGCCACATCAGGCGCAAGATCGCTCTCTTTGATCGCGCGTTCGACGACGTTACCCGCTGCGTCGTAGATGGTAACACTCTCGCGTGTCAGCTCGGCGACATCACCCTCTTCGAGGAAGATGAAGCGTCGGGTAATCGGTAGCAGTGCCGAGATATCAGAGGCGATCAGATGTTCACCAATTCCGATACCGATTACCAGTGGACTACCGCGGCGCGCCACCACCATCCGGTCATCCTCACCGGGTGTGATCACGGCCAGTGCATAGGCACCTTCGAGATCTCTTGAGGCCGACTGTACTGCGGAGAGCATGCTCTCACCCTGGTCGAGATAGTGGTGCAGCTGGTGTGCAACGACCTCTGTATCGGTCTCTGAGGTGAACTCGTAACCGCTGGCCAACTGCTCAGCCCTTAGTCGTTCGTGATTTTCGATAATGCCGTTGTGAACCAGTGCGACACGATTGCGACACTGATGGGGGTGAGCATTTTGCGAAGCGGGACGGCCATGGGTAGCCCAGCGGGTGTGGGCGATACCGATGGTGCCACTGATCGGCCTTGCCTTCAGTTCAGTAGCAAGTACCTCAACCTTACCCACGGTACGACAGCGCTGCAGCCCTTCACGATCAACCACTGCAAGTCCAGCCGAGTCATAACCACGATACTCAAGGCGCCGCAGCCCCTCCAGCAACAGAGGTACAACATCCCGTTCAGCTATGGCACCAACAATTCCGCACATTTCACTCTAATCCTGACAGGCGATAGACCTATGAAATTGAATCTCAGAAGGGAGCTCGCTTACAGCGACTACTTCTCTTTTTTCGGCCGTTTCCAGCCACTGACAATCTTCTGTTTGCTCCGAGTCAGACTCAGTTCACCCGGAGGGGTGTCACGGGTAATGGTCGAACCTGCACCAATGGTGGCACCCGCACCGATCTCGACCGGCGCAACCAACTGCGAATCTGAGCCGACAAAGACATCGTCACCGATGATGGTGCGATGTTTGTAGGCGCCATCGTAGTTGCAGGTGATGGTACCGGCACCGATGTTGACCCGACTACCGATAGTGGTGTCGCCCACGTAACTGAGGTGATTCACCTTACTGCCACTGCCAATCACCGATTTTTTGATCTCAACAAAGTTGCCGATATGGGTGTGGTCTGCGAGATGCGCCTCGGGTCGGAGGCGAGCAAAGGGGCCGATACGACTCTGCTCACCGATAGTGGCGTCCTCAAGCACGCAGTTGGCCTGAATTTCGACCCCATCGGCGATATTACAGTTTCGAATCACGCAGCTTGGTCCAATGGTGACACCATCACCTAAGGTGACTGTTCCTTCGATGACCGCATTCACATCGATAACCACATCGCTACCAAAACTCAGTTCGCCACGCAGATCGAAACGCGCCGGATCTCTCAGCCCCAGACCCTCACGCATCAGTCGCTGCGCTTCACTCAGCTGGTAGTGGCGCTCGAGCGTAGCGAGCTGTGCTCGATCGTTCACACCCTGCACCTCTTCGATAGAAGCTGGGGCGAATGTCTCGATTTCAACCTTGTCTCGAACAGCAAGGGCGATGATATCGGTCAGATAGAACTCGCCCTGCGCATTGTTGTTCTCGAGCTCAGCCAACCAGCCACGCAACGCCTTCGCATTGGCGGCAAGAATGCCGGTATTGATCTCATCGATCTGCTGCTCCGCCTCACTGGCATCCTTCTGCTCAACAATGCGCAGCACCTTATCGTCAGCATCTCGCACAATGCGGCCATAACCGTGCGGATTATCCAGTCGGGTGGTGAGCAGTGACATTACAGAGCTTGAAACCGGCTCACACATTGCTTGCAGGGTAGCGCTCTCAATCAGGGGTACATCGCCGTAGAGCACCAGCACACTATCTTCATCGGCAATGCCCGGCATCGCATGCTCAACCGCATGGCCGGTACCGAGCTGCTCGGCCTGCTCCACCCACTCGAGTGTTTCATCGGCCAGTGCCTCACGCACCGATTCACCACCGTGACCGTAGACCACAACGGTCATATGCGGATTAAGCGACTGGGCGGCGCGGGTAACAAACTTGAGCAGCGGCCTTCCGGCCAGGTCGTGCAATACCTTGGGGAGCTTGGAGCGCATCCGCGAACCCTTACCTGCGGCGAGCACAATGACACTGAGATTCATGGTTATAGATCAGCTCTTCTCTAACGAAACGCTATTGTAACGTTGCTGGCACTCGTAAACATACCTGCAGAAACAGAAACGGCGCGCAGTGTTGGCTGCGCGCCGTTTCAATAGGAACTACCAACGCTGACCGCCATGGATAGCGAAGCGAAGGCGGTTAGTCCGCGATAGTCGACGCCGTCTGCATATTCGTAGTTGAGAGCGCGAGCGAACGACGGAGAAGACGCAGATGTTCAATGGTACGCAGCTGCGCCACGGCTTCGGCCAGTTCGGCCTGGGCGCGAGCGTAGTCGATATCGCTCTCACGACTCTTCATCGCCTCTTCGGCACGCTGCTTGGCCTCAATCGCGGCGGCCTCGTCGACATCCTTGGCGCGCAGCGCGGTATCGGCAAGTACCGTTACCACATGCGGCTGGACCTCGAGCATTCCACCGGAGACGTAGAAGAACTCATCCTCACCACCGTCGGTAACAATACGAACCTCACCCGGCTTGAGCTGGGTCATCATCGGCGTGTGGCGTGGATAGATACCCACCTCACCCATAATCGCAGGTGCGTGGACCTGCGCGACGGTGCCGGAGTAGATCTCCGCCTCGGCGCTGACGATGTTGACATGCATGGTCATGGACATTTTATTCCACCCCCTTGAAGTACTGATTTAGAGGGATTTCGCCCGCTCAACTGCCTCATCGATAGAACCGACCATGTAGAAGGCCTGCTCTGGCAGATGGTCATACTCACCCGCAACGATCGCCTTGAAGCCGGCGATGGTGTCTTTGAGTGAGACGTACTTACCAGCCGCACCGGTGAAGACCTCAGCAACGAAGAAGGGCTGCGACAGGAAGCGCTGGATCTTACGAGCGCGAGATACTGTCTGCTTGTCATCTTCGGAGAGTTCATCCATACCGAGGATCGCGATGATGTCACGCAGCTCCTTGTAGCGCTGCAGGGTACCCTGAACAGAACGGGCAACCTCGTAGTGCTCGCTACCAACAACCAGCGGATCGAGCTGACGGCTGGTTGAGTCGAGCGGATCAACCGCTGGGTAGATACCGAGCTCTGCGATCTGACGCGAAAGTACAACGGTCGCATCAAGGTGAGCAAAGGTGGTTGCGGGTGATGGGTCGGTCAAGTCATCCGCCGGTACGTATACCGCCTGGATAGAGGTGATCGATCCGGTCTTGGTTGAGGTGATACGCTCCTGCAGTGCGCCCATCTCCTCAGCCAGAGTAGGCTGATAACCTACCGCTGAAGGCATACGACCCAGCAGTGCCGAAACCTCGGTTCCCGCCAGGGTGTAACGATAGATGTTATCGATGAAGAGCAGTACGTCGCGACCCTCGTCACGGAAGTACTCAGCCATGGTCAGGCCGGTCAGCGCTACACGCAGACGGTTACCGGGTGGCTCATTCATCTGACCGTAAACCAGCGACACCTTATCGAGTACGCTCGACTCCTTCATCTCGTGGTAGAAGTCGTTACCCTCACGAGTACGCTCACCAACACCGGCGAATACTGAGTAGCCGCTGTGCTCAATAGCGATGTTACGGATAAGCTCCATCATGTTGACGGTCTTACCGACACCGGCACCACCGAACAGTCCAACCTTACCGCCCTTGGCGAAAGGACAGACCAGATCGATAACCTTGATGCCGGTCTCGAGCAGCTCGGTGCTGGCTGAGAGCTCTTCGTAGGCAGGTGCCTTACGATGAATACCCCATTGCGTCTCCTCGCCAATCGGTCCCGCTTCATCGATTGGATTTCCGAGTACATCCATGATGCGGCCCAGGGTCTTGGTGCCGACCGGTACGCTGATAGCTGCACCGGTATTGGCTGCCTCCATTCCACGCTTAACACCGTCGGAGGTACCCATGGCAATGGTACGAACCACGCCATCACCGAGCTGCTGCTGAACCTCAAGGGTCAAGCCAGCCTCACCAACCTTCAGCGCATCATAGATCTTCGGCATGGCATCGCGTGGAAACTCCACGTCAATAACCGGTCCGATGATTTGAACAATTTTTCCAGAACTCATCTCAGTTCCCCTTAAATAATACTAAATTCTTTATGCAACAGAGCCGTCATTAAACAGCGGCCGCGCCGGCTACAATCTCTGAAAGCTCTTGGGTGATCGCTGCCTGACGGGCCTTGTTATAGGCCAGCTGCAGTTCACCGATCAGGTCACCGGCGTTATCGGAAGCAGCCTTCATGGCCACCATCCGCGCCGCCTGCTCACAAGCGATATTCTCAACCACACCCTGATAAACGATCGATTCGACGTAGCGCATCAACAACTGGTCGAGTACATCCTTGGCATCGGGCTCATAGATATAATCCCAGTGGTGCTTCAACCCCTCTTGCAACTCCTCGGCCTTGATCGGCAGCAGCTGCTCGACCTGGGCATCCTGAGACATGGTGTTGACGAACCGGTTGTAGACCACATGCAGCTGATCGATCTCACCCTTGTTGAACGCATCGAGCATCACCTTAACGGTGCCGATCAGCTCTTCGAGCCGGGGTGAATCACCCAGCTGGCTGACCTCTGAAACAATGTTGCCACCCACGCGCTTGAAGAAACCGAAGCCCTTGGAACCGATAGTGCAGAGATCAACCTCAACACCCTGCTCCTGCCAATCCTTCAGTGCCGTCACACCCGCCTTGAAAAGGTTGGTGTTCAGACCGCCACACAGACCACGATCGGTGGAGACGATAATCACGCCTACACGCTTAACCTCGCGAGCCACCATGTAGCTATGGCTGTACTCCGGGTGTGCCTGTGCCAGATGGCCGATTACTCGGCGAATGTTCTCCGCATAGGGACGGGTCGCAGTCATGCGATCCTGTGCCTTGCGCATCTTGCTGGCGGCCACCATCTCCATCGCACGGGTGATCTTCTGAGTGTTCTGGACACTCTTGATCTTCGTACGTATCTCTTTACCGCTTGCCATCGAGAGACTCCCCGTCTACCAGGTGTTGCTTGCCTTGAACTGCTCAAGGGCAGCGCGCAGTGCATTTTCGATCTCGTCGTTGTAATCACCGCTCTCATTGATCTTGTCCATCAGATCGGCGTGTGATGACTTCATGAAACCCTGCATGGCCGCTTCGAAATCGACAATCTTCTCCACCTCGACGTCATCCAGGAAACCCTGGTTGGCGGCGAACAGTGATACGGCATTCTGCGCAACACTCATGGTGCTGTACTGGTTCTGCTTCATCAGCTCGGTAACACGCTGACCACGCTCAATCTGCTTACGGGTCTGCTCATCGAGATCGGAAGCGAACTGGGCGAAGGCCGCCAGCTCACGATACTGTGCGAGGTCGAGACGAATACCGCCACCAAGCTTCTTGATGACCTTGGTCTGCGCCGCACCACCGACTCGTGATACCGACAGACCGGCGTTGATCGCAGGACGAATACCGGCGTTGAACAGATCGGACTCAAGGAAGATCTGGCCGTCGGTGATCGAGATAACGTTGGTCGGTACGAAGGCCGATACGTCACCTGCCTGGGTTTCAATGATAGGCAGAGCGGTGAGTGAACCGGTCTTACCGGTTACGGCGCCGTTGGTCGCCTTCTCAACGAAATCAGCATTTACACGAGCAGCACGCTCGAGCAGACGTGAATGGAGGTAGAAGACATCACCCGGATAGGCCTCACGACCTGGTGGACGACGCAGCAGCAGCGATACCTGACGGTAGGCCCACGCCTGCTTGGTCAGATCATCATAAACAATCAGTGCATCTTCACCCTTGTCGCGGAAGTACTCGCCCATCGCACAACCGGAGTAGGGTGCGATGTACTGCAGTGCCGCAGAATCGGATGCGGTCGCCGCAACCACGATGGTGTGCTCCATCGCGCCGTGCTCTTCGAGCTTGCGAACCACGCTGGCGATAGAGGAGGCCTTCTGGCCAACCGCTACGTAGATACATTTAACGCCGGTACCCTTCTGGTTGATGATCGCATCGATCGCAACCGCAGTCTTACCGGTCTGGCGATCACCGATGATCAGCTCACGCTGGCCACGGCCGATCGGCACCATGGAGTCGACCGACTTGAGACCGGTCTGCAGTGGCTGGTCTACCGACTGACGCCAGAGTACGCCGGGGGCGATCTTCTCGATGCTAGAGCTGCCCTCTGCATCAAAAGCACCCTTGCCATCAATCGGATTACCGAGTGAGTCAACAACGCGACCCAGCAGTGCCTCACCAACCGGCACCTCCATGATGCGACCAGTACAGGTGACCTTGTCACCCTCGGTGATGTGCTCGTATGAGCCAAGGATTACCGCACCGACCGAGTCACGCTCAAGGTTGAGCGCCATACCGAAGGTGTTATTGGGGAATTCCAGCATTTCGCCGGACATTACGTCGGAGAGGCCGTGGATACGCGCGATACCGTCGGTCAGGCTGACCACGGTACCCTCGTTACGGGCCTCGGTGACTGTCTCAAAATTCGCAATGCGCTTTTTGATCAGTTCACTGATTTCAGATGGATTCAATTGCATGTCTTGTGTCCTCTAAACAGGTTCGGTTCAGTTCGTCAGATTTGCCGCAAGCTTTTCGAGCTTGCCGACAACCGAACCATCGATGACTACGTCACCGGCACGAATAATTGCACCGCCCAGCAGGGTCTCGTCGATACGGCAGTCCAGAGTCACTTCGCGTCCCAGACGCTTCTTCAGTGACTCGGTAATGCCCTGCTTCTGTGCATCGGTCATCTCCTTGGCGGAGATCACTTCAGCCTCGACGGTACCCTCAGCCGTAGCGCGTTCAATTTCGAACAGCGCCGCGATTTCGGGCAGCAGTTTCAGACGATCGTTTTCGAGCAGAACATGCACCATGTTCTGACCAAACTCGTTCAGCTGATCACCACAGATATCGAGAAACAGCTTGCCCAGCTCAGTTGCGTCGAGCTGGGGGCTATCGATCAGGGCGGCCATATCCGTATCTGCAGCAACGGCGCTAGCCAGCTGCAGCATCTCGGACCACCCATTAAGATTATCCTGCTCCTGGGCCAGTGCGAAGATGGCCTGGGCGTAGGGGCGTGCGATCGTTATATTTTCAGCCATGGCTATACGACCTTAAATCTCAGCGACCAGGTCTTGCAGCAGGGCGTCGTGAGATGAGTCGTCAATCTCCTTGTTCAGCACCTTGGCTGCACCAGCTACAGCGATTGAAACAACCTGACCACGCAGATGTTCACGTGCGCGGTTAACCTCTTGTTCAATCTCAGCGTTAGCTGCGGTGATCAGACGCTCACCTTCGCCACGTGCATTGTCTTTGGCCTCGTCAACAATCTCACTGGCGCGCTTCTGCGCCTGTGCGATGATGCCGGAAGCCTCTTCTTTGGCCTCCTTGAGAAGATCCTTTGCACGCTGCTCAGCCAACTCCTGCTCATGCTTGCCACGTTCGGCGGCGGCCAGACCATCAGCGATCTTACCGGTACGCTCCTGCAGTGCGGCCATGATCGGCGGCCACACAAACTTCATGCAGAACCAGACAAAGATGACGAAAACGATCATCTGTCCAATCAGGGTTGCATTGATATTCATGCCTATACCTCGTGTTTACGGCGGGATAATTTAAGTTCGAAAGAGTTCGTACTTATCCAGCTACCGCGAACAGAACGTACATAGCGAGACCAACAGCGATCATTGGAACCGCGTCGACCAGACCCATAACGATGAAGAACTGGGTACGCAGCATTGGGATCAGCTCAGGCTGACGAGCAGCACCCTCGAGGAAGCGGCCACCGAGGATACCGATACCGACAGCAGCACCCAGCGCACCCAGACCCATCATCAGTGCGCCAGCAATAAATAGCAGTGCTTGTTCCATGTTTATCTCCTAAATTTACTTAAAGTTTAAAAGTTGAAGTTAATAAAATCAGTGTTCCTGATGCGCCATATCCATGTAGACAATAGTCAATGTCATGAAGATGAACGCCTGCAGGGTAATAATAAGGATGTGGAAGATGGCCCAGCCGAGCTGCAGGAAGCCGCCGAAGATGCCCATCGTCCAGCCTGCGCTGTACATGATCGCGATCAGGATGAAGATCATCTCACCGGCGTACATGTTACCGAAGAGTCGCAGCGCCAGTGAGATCGGCTTGGCGATCAGCGAGACAAACTCGAGCAGGAAGTTGACCGGAATAAAGAGCGCCTGCACCAGCTTGTTCGAAGACTGGAAAGGCTGCAGGGTCAGCTCACCGGCAAAGCCACCGAAGCCCTTGATCTTGATGCTGTAGTAGAGCACCAGAAAGAAGACGGCGAAGGCCATACCAAAGGTAATGTTCGGATCGGTACTTGGCACTACCTTAAAGTAGACGTGGTGCGGATCCATACCGAAGATACCGGAACCGATCAGTGTCGCCAGCTGCGGCAGCAGATCAACGGCAATCAGGTCCATGAAGTTCATCAGGAAGACCCAGATAAAAATGGTTAACGAGAGTGGTGCGACCAGGTCGTTCTTGGCGGTAAATGAGCCGCGTACGCTGCTGTCGATAAACTCAACAATCCACTCAACGAAGTTCTGCAGACCACCGGGAACGTCGGCAGTCGCGTTCTTGGCCGCAATGCGGAACACCCAGAGGAAGAGGGCACCGAGTAGGATCGACCAGCCGAGGCTGTCGACGTGGAAGGCCCAGAAACCCATCTCTTTCGCCTGCTCGGCGGTCTCTGCCAGCCCCCAACTCCCGTCGGGATGCTGACCATAGGTCAGGTTTTGAAGGTGATGCTTAATGTACTGCGTGGAGGTCAGCGTTTCACTAGCCATTTTTTCTCAAGCTCGTCTCTTTATACCACCAAAAAAGAGGGCCATTAGGCCCACCACAAATCCGATCATTAACGGCAAAAAGTCCAATTTCAGGGCACCTACAGCCAGCGCAAATAGTGCAATCGTCACTACATAGCGCTCAATCACGCAACGATAGAGAATCATGATGTTGCGCTCAGGGCTGGCACCCGCCGTTTTAAAGGCACGTACCGTGTGCCAGAGCTGCAGCAGCGTGTTTATGATTGTGATCGAACCACCATAAAGCGCTATCGCTGCTGCTTTCCAACCACCTATCAGAAGAAAGAGTAGTGAGACTGTAGTCACAAGCAGCGCCTGTATCCACAATTGCCTATAAATCACTTGCCTCTGTATATCTTCAGCACGGTGGCTCACGCCCGACTCCTATCCCGGTAGGGATATGTGCGTTACAACTTATAGACTAAATCCAGCCTACGGAATCGAACGGCGCATAAGTATATGTGCATATACGAAGCCGGTCAATGCTGGGATAAGTAAACTTTATATTAGCCTAATTGAATACTCGGCCATTCGTGTCAGGTGCTTACTTGATGTGTTCGAGGATACCGTCGAGCTCATCAAGGCTGTTGTACTGAATCACCAACTTGCCCTTACCCTTGGCACCCGCCTGTACCTTGACCACTGCACCGAGCTTGTCGGAGAGCGAATCCTGTAGATTTCGAATGTCGGGATCGAGCGCCTTGCTAGAGGCCTTCTGCTTGGGTGCCTCCTGAGTACGGCGCACCAGCGCCTCGGTCTCACGCACCGAAAGCCCCTTGGCGACCACCTGGCGGGCGGTCTGACTCTGCTCAGCACCCTTGAGTGCCAACAGACAACGGGCGTGGCCCATCTCCAGATCGCCATGCTCAAGCAGCTTTCTAACATCATCATTGAGATCGAGCAGGCGCAGCAGGTTACTCACAGAGGCACGAGAACGGCCTACCGCCTCTGCCGCCTGCTGGTGAGTCAGCTCAAATTCATCGAGCAGACGCTTTAGTGCAACGGCCTCTTCGATAGGATTGAGGTTTTCGCGCTGGATATTCTCGATCAGCGCCATCGCGATCGCCGCCTCATCGGGCACATCGCGGATCACGACCGGAATCTCACTCAGTCCGGCAATCTGCGAGGCACGCCAGCGGCGCTCACCTGCGATGATTTCGTAACGATCCTTGCCAATCGGGCGCACCACAATCGGCTGCACCACGCCCTGAGCACGAATCGAGTCGGCCAGCTCTTCAAGGCTCTCGGGGTGCATATCCATACGCGGTTGATACTTACCGCGCTGCATCAGCTCGACCGGCAGGTTGCGCAGCTGCTCGCCACCCTTGCCCTCGTCGCTACCCGCTTTGCTCTCATCACTCTCTTCAACGGCGCTCTTGGCGCTCGCTCCGAGCAGTGCATCGAGCCCTCTGCCCAAGCCGCGTTTCTTTGCTGCCATGCTTCTCTCTCTAAACCCTATTGATATCGTTGACTGGAACTAGGCGCTCTGCGCTTCGCTCTCTTCTGCCACCTGATTGGCGACCTCTTCATCACGCCGCAGTATCTCACCGGCCAGCGCCAGGTAGGCAATCGCACCACGCGAAGCCTTGTCGTACTTGATGATCGGCAGACCGTAACTGGGTGCCTCGGCGAGACGTACGTTGCGCGGTATTACGGTGCGGTAGACCTTCTCGCCAAAGTGTTCGGTGATCTGCTCCGAGACCTCCTTGGCCAGACGGTTGCGTGGATCAAACATGGTACGCAGCAGCCCCTCAAGCTCCAGATTGGGATTGATGCTGCGTTTGATCTTCTCAATCGTATCCATCAGCGCCGAGAGCCCTTCCAGCGCGTAGTACTCACACTGCATCGGGATCAAAACGCTCTGCGCCGCCACCATCGCGTTGACGGTGAGCATGTTCAGTGAGGGGGGACAGTCGATCAGGATGTAGTCGAACTGGTCACGTACGCGTGATAACGCCAGACGCAGTTTGTGCTCACGCATGCTCATTCCCATCAGCGCTACCTCAGCAGCAGTCAGGTCGGCATTGCCCGGTAACACGGTAAAACCAGCATCCTCGGAGTAGGTCATGACTCGCGCCAGATCGGCCTCTTCGGCCAGCACATCGTAGGCCGAGGTCTCGACACCGTTCTTATCGACACCACTACCCATGGTGGCGTTGCCCTGCGGATCGAGATCAACCAGCAGCACACGACGCTTTGTCGCAGCCAGTGAGGCGGCGAGATTAACGCTAGTCGTGGTCTTGCCAACCCCACCCTTCTGGTTGGCGACGGCGATTATCCTTCCCATGGTTTCAGTGATCCGCAGATATCGGGGCTTGAGAATATAACCGAAAAGCTCCGCGACTTCCCAACTCGCAGAGCGGATGAAAGATCAGACGCGTTCGATCCAGACCAGATGGCGATCGGCATCGAGTGTCGGCACATCGAGCTTGATCACCTCTTTAACGGTGAAGCCGTCAGGCAGCATCTCCAGCTCGGCGAGCGGGTAGACGCCCTTCATCGCCAGCAGACGCCCCTCGGGTGCCAGCAGTCCACCGGCCATCTCGGTCATGTTCTCCACCGTGGAGAAGGCGCGCGAAATGATCGTGTCGAAAGGCTGTTCAGGCTTGAAAAGCTCAACACGCTCATGCACAACTTTAACGTTCTGCAGCCCAAGATCGGCGACCGCCTGGGTCATGAAACGCGTCTTTTTGGCGTTGCCATCGAGCAGTACGATCTGCCAATCGGGACGAGCCAGCGCCAGTGGAATGCCTGGCAGGCCGGCACCTGAGCCGACATCGAGCAGCCGTGGTTCCTTTATATGTTGGAGTACAACCAGCGAGTCGAGCAGATGACGGGTGACCATCAGCGCCGGTTTCCGCACCGAGGTGAGGTTGTAGACGCGATTCCACTTCAGCATCAGCGCGATATAGTCCATGAACTTCTGCTGCACCTCTGCAGAGAGATCAAGATGGAGTGCTGCTAGACCTTGTTCAAACAGCTCCTCAGGAGCCGCTTCATTACCGTGCATAATCGCTTCTCTGTACCGTCATTATTCGAATTATGGTGTAGGGCGCATTAACGCCATTTCAGCCACAACGCTGACAATTCACTCAGCGTTAACAGGCCCATTAGCTTACGCCGATTGACGCACTTCGGCACCCCGTTTTTTCAGGTGTACCAGCAGCAGCGAGACCGACGCTGGCGTGGCACCGGGAATTCTCGCCGCCTGTCCCAGGGTAGTGGGACGGATCTCACTGAACTTCTGACACAGCTCAGCCGAGAGGCCTCGTACTGCACTGTAGTCGAGATCATCGGGGATCGCGCGCGCCTCCTGCTGCTTGTGACGCTCGATCTCCTCACGCTGGCGCTCGATATAACCGGCGTACTTGATCTGCGTCTCCAACTGCTCGGCAACGCGCAGATCCTCAACACCGGGACCGATCTCGGGCAGCGCCATCAACATCGCGTAGTCAAACTCGGGGCGCTGCAACAGATCAGCCAGTCGCTGCTCGCGTCTTAATAGGTTGCCACCCGCCTTTAGCTGATCACCCTGTGGCGTGTTCGGTCGCACCCAGGTGGCGTGCAGCCGCTGTCGCTCCTGCTCAATCGCCTCGCGCTTGGTCTCGAAGGCTCTCCAGCGCTCATCGTCGACCAGCCCCAGCTCACGCCCCTGCTCCGTGAGACGCAGATCGGCGTTATCTTCACGCAGCAGTAAGCGGTACTCAGCGCGCGAGGTGAACATACGATAGGGCTCATTGGTGCCACGGGTGATCAGATCATCGACCAGCACGCCAAGGTAGGCCTCATCGCGGCGCGGCGTCCACGCCTCACTTTCCTGGCTCTGCCTTGCGGCGTTCAGGCCTGCCAGCAGCC
Organism: Solemya pervernicosa gill symbiont; assembly: GCF_002020875.1. Lineage (NCBI taxonomy): Bacteria > Pseudomonadati > Pseudomonadota > Gammaproteobacteria > Solemya pervernicosa gill symbiont. Next base: position 26,406 of record NZ_MPRL01000053.1, read on the forward strand.
CCTGCGCCGCCGCCTCTTCGTAACCGGTGGTGCCGTTGATCTGGCCAGCGAAGAAGAGACCGCCGATGTAGTTGGTCTCCAGCGAGGGTTTCAGATCACGTGGATCGAAGAAGTCGTATTCGATTGCATAACCTGGACGGGTGATATGCGCCCGCTCAAAACCGCGCATCGAGTGGACCAGCGCCAGCTGCACATCAAAGGGAAGGCTGGTGGAGATACCGTTGGGGTAGAGCTCGTGGGTGGTAAGCCCCTCCGGCTCGACAAAGATCTGGTGGGAGTTTTTATCGGCAAAGCGCACGATTTTGTCTTCAATCGAAGGGCAGTAACGCGGCCCAACTCCCTCAATCACACCGCTGTACATCGGCGAACGGTCGAGACCGTTGCGAATAATCTCGTGGGTCTGCTCGTTGGTGTGGGTAATAAAGCAGTTGATCTGCTCTGGATGGTCCGCCGCTGAACCGAGGAAAGAGAAGACCGGCACCGGGTCATCACCTGGCTGTGGCTCCATCACCGAGAAGTCGACACTGCGCCCGTCGATACGTGGCGGTGTACCGGTCTTGAGCCGTTCGACCCGAAACGGCAGCTCACGCAGGCGGCGGGAGAGGGCGTTGGCAGGTGGATCACCGGCACGCCCACCCTCGTAGTTCTCCAACCCGATATGGATACGGCCGCCCAGGAAGGTACCTACGGTCAGCACCACGGCGGGCGCGTGAAATTTCAGCCCCATCTGGGTGACCACACCAACGACCCGATCATTCTCAACCACCAGATCATCAACCGCCTGCTGGAACAGGGTCAGGTTGGGCGTGTTCTCGAGTACGCTACGCACCGCCTGCCTGTAGAGCTGGCGGTCGGCCTGGGCGCGGGTGGCACGCACCGCCGGACCCTTGCGACTGTTGAGGGTACGGAACTGAATACCAGCACGGTCGGTCGCCTGCGCCATCAGGCCACCCAGCGCATCGACCTCCTTGACCAGATGCCCCTTACCGATACCACCAATGGCCGGATTGCAGCTCATCTGCCCCAGTGTCTCGATGTTGTGGGTCAGCAGCAGCGTGCGTGTGCCCATGCGGGCAGCCGCCAGTGCCGCCTCGGTACCGGCATGGCCACCGCCAACGACGATCACATCGAAATCTTGCTGATAAAACATGGAATTATTCCCGACAATCTTGATCCGTATTCTAGAGTCGACACACCGATAAACCAACACGGGAGCGATATTGCCCGCTCGTAAATAGGCTAGACTTGGGCATCATGGAGAATATTGGGGCACTATTAGACCAGCTTCGCACTGGTTATATCGGAGAGTTACCGGAGCGTTTCAGCTCAATCGAGCAGCTGATCATCGGTCTCAAAACAAGCGACGCCGTTGCCGATACGATGGCGCTACTCTACCGCGAAACCCACAGCCTGAAGGGCAGTGCGGGTACCTACGGCTGCCCTATCATTACGACCATCTGTCACCAGCTGGAAGATCTGCTCACCACCATAGGCGGTGAAGGTTTCAAACCCGATGAATCGACCATCGACAACCTGCTGCGTTATATCGACCTTTTCCACCAGGCACTCTCGATCATCACCAGCGATAACGAAGATTTTCACGCCATTACCGAAACCCTCATCGAGATCAAACAATCGGGGCTTGCTCAAAAACAGTGCCTCTTGATTGAGCCATCCCGTCCAATCACGCTCATGATCACCAGGGCGCTCGAAGAGCTCCATTATCGTGTCATACACCTCGACGATGGCTATTTGGCACTCGACCGCCTCCTCGACGAGCCGTTCGACCTGATTATCACCAGCCGAGAAATCAAACGCGTCAATGGTCGAGCCCTGATCGCTGCGGTGAAACTCTCAAATGGTCCTAACCACTCCACCCCGACGATGGTTCTAACCTCCAGCAACGATCTCCAAAACACCCGTGATACCGATGCCGACTACATCATCGTCAAGGATGGCAGGCTAATCGATCACCTCACCGAGGTCGTCTCGCGGCTAAGCAGGCGGGTTGCCTGACAAGCATCGAGCAATCGCTTCGAGTTAAATAAAGATTTTTTTACCTCGATCCACTAACATAGCGCCCCCTTTCATCTCCCCCCTAGGAGCAGGCGTGCAAGAGTACATTCCCGGTCAACGCTGGATTAGTGACACCGAGCTACAGATGGGGCTCGGTACCGTGCTAACCGTCGAGTTTCGCACCATTACCGTACTCTTCATTGCCACAGGCGAGACACGCACCTACGCCAAGCAGACCGCACCACTGACCCGCGTTATCTTCGCCCCCGGCGATACGGTCGAGAGCCACGAGGGGTGGAAGCTGCGCATCACCGCAGTGGAGGAGTATGAAGGTCTCTTCACCTATGTCGGCCTCAACGAGCAGGGCGACGAGGCCGGCCTGGAGGAGGGGCAGCTCAGCAGCTTCCTGCAGCTCAACCGCCCGACCCAGCGCATGTTCAACGGCCAGATCGATCGCGATCACCTCTTCGAACTGCGCTACCAGACGCTGCAGCAGCAGAACCGTCTCTCACACTCGGAGCTGCGCGGCCTGCTCGGTGCGCGCACCAGCCCAATCCCGCACCAGCTCTATATTGCCCACGAGGTAGCCAACCGCTACGCACCGCGCGTACTGCTGGCCGACGAGGTAGGGCTGGGCAAGACGATCGAGGCGGGGCTGATTCTGCACCACCAGCTGCTCAGCGAACGTGCCAGGCGTGTCCTGATCGTGCTGCCCGAGAGCCTGATGCACCAGTGGCTGGTGGAGATGGTACGCCGCTTTAACCTGCGCTTTAGCCTCTTCGATGAGGCGCGCTGCCTCGCCATCGAGGAGAGCAGTGGCCAGTCAAACCCGTTCCAGTCCGAGCAGCTGGTGCTCTGCGATCTTAACTTCCTTGCCGACAACCCCAACCGCCTGCAGCAGGCGCTTGAGGGGGAGTGGGATCTGCTGGTGGTCGATGAGGCGCACCACCTCGAGTGGTCACCACAGCAGCCGAGTCGCGACTACACCATCGTCGAGCAGCTCGCTGCCGAGACCAAGGGTGTGTTGCTGCTCACCGCCACCCCGGAGCAGCTCGGCAAGGAGAGTCACTTTGCCCGCCTGCGGCTGCTCGATCCCGACCGCTTCCACAGCTTCGAACAGTTTGTCGAGGAGGAGCAGCACTACGCCCCGATCGCCACCGCGGTTGAAGCCCTGCTCAACAACCAACCGCTCACCTCTGAGATCGAATCGACACTCGCGGAACACCTCGACGAGGGCGACAACCGCCAGCTACTCACCACCCTGCAGTCGGCCGAGAGCAGCGAGGCAGAGCAGAGCGCCGCACGCACCGCGCTGGTCGAACATCTGCTCGATCGCCACGGCACCGGCCGCGTGCTGCTACGCAACACGCGTGCCGCCGTCAAAGGCTTCCCCGAACGCCATCTCAATCGCTACCCGCTGCCGCTGCCACTGCCACAGCCCTATGCGGCCTGCCTTGAGCAGTTCCAGGGCAGCGGCCTCTCGGAGCCACAGTTGCTGCTCTCGCCCGAGCTGCTCTACAGCGCCAGCAGCACACCCGATAGCCAGCACTGGTGCGAGATCGACCCACGTATCGAGTGGTTACAAAAACAGCTCAAGAGTCTCAAGCCGGAGAAGGTCCTGGTGATCACCGCCAGCGCCGACAGCGCCCTCGATATTGCCGATGCGCTGCGCATCGGCAGTGGCATCCATGCTGGTGTCTTCCATGAGGGGATGAGCATCATCGAGCGCGACCGTGCCGCTGCCTACTTCGCCGATAACGAAGCCGGCAGCCAGGTGCTGATCTGCTCCGAGATCGGTAGTGAGGGGCGCAACTTCCAGTTCGCCCACCATCTGGTGCTGTTCGATCTGCCGCTCAACCCCGATCTTCTCGAGCAGCGTATCGGCCGCCTCGACCGTATCGGCCAGCACGAGACGATCGAGATACACGTGCCCTATCTGGAGCAGAGTCCACAGGCCGTCATGCAGAGCTGGTACCACGAGGGGCTCGGTGCCTTCGAGCAGACCTGCCCGGCGGGCCACAGCGTCTTCGTGCAGGTCGAGACGACCCTGGTCGAGGCGCTGCACCAGATCGACGAGGGGCTGGAGGATCTACCCGCGCTGATCGCCACCACCAGCGAGCTGCACCGCCGTCTCAACGAGGCGCTGCAGCAGGGGCGCGACCGCCTGCTCGAGTACAACTCCTGCCGACCCCACATCGCCAACGGCCTAAAGGATCAGGTAGAGGCGATTGACGATGAGACGGCACTCGATCTCTATCTCGATGGCCTCTTCGACGCCTTCGGTGTCGAGAGCGAACTGCACACCAGCATGAGCACCCTGATCCGCCCCGGCCAGCAGATGCAGGCCGGAGCACTGCCGGGGCTCACCGACGAGGGGATGGTGATCACCACCGACCGCGACACCGCGCTTTCCAACGAGGATATGCAGTTCATCAGCTGGGAGCACCCGATGATCAGCTCCGCCATGGAGGGGATCACCTCAAGTGAGCTTGGCAACACATCCGTCACCTCGGTGAACTACCCATCGATCACAGCAGGAACACTGTTGATCGAATCGCTCTACCTGCTCGAAAGCAGCGCCAGCAGCGAACTGCAGGCGGGGCGCTACCTGCCACCGACCACCATCCGCATCGTCATCGACCAGCACGGCAAACTACGCAACGACGACCTGCCGCACGAGGCGATCAACGACAATCGCGAACGGGTCAAACGCGGCACCGCCAACCAGATCATCAAGGCCTACAAGAGCGAACTCGAAGCACTGATCGAACAGAGCGAAAAATACGCAGAGGCCGAAGCCCCACAGATCATCGCCGAGGCACGCACCCAGACCGAACAGATGCTACACGGCGAGATCGAACGCCTCACCGCACTGCAGCAGGTTAATCCGAACGTGCGTCGTGAAGAGATTGAGTTCTTTGAACAGCAGTTGGCGGGAGTGAATGCGGCGCTGGAGTCAGCGACGGTTCGGTTGGATGCGCAGCGGATTATTATTACGACCTAACTAAACTCCGGATTACTACCTCGGCGCTAACTCGAAAGGTGTCGTTGTCGATTCAGTGAAGGGGAGACTGTGGTTATTAGAGGTTCACAATAGCCCATGCCTTCTTTATCAGGTTAACGGAATAGCAGTGATGACAACTATGGCTCATAAGGTGAACACGCACTCACCACCCCTGGTAGTCGATTTAGATGGAACACTCACACCAACTGACACACTTCTCGAGTCAATTCTTCTACAGATAAAAGCTTCTCCATTCACTTTGTTTCTTTTTCCGTTTTGGCTATTACTGGGAAGAGCACACTTTAAGCGAAAAATCGCTAATAACATCACACTCCCAGCAGAATTACTTCCTTATAATCAAGAACTTTTAAATTACTTAAAACAACAAAAAAGGATAGGGAGAAAGTTAATCCTTGCAACAGCAGCTCATGAGTCCATTGCATCAAAAGTATCTGCACACCTAAAAATATTTGATCAAGTATTATCGACAAACCTTAACGTTAATTTAAAAGGTAAAAACAAGCTATCCGCAATAAGAAATGCAGTTGGAAACGATTTTTCTTACGCGGGTGACTCACCAGCAGACCTCCCAATTTGGGAATCAGCCAAGACAGCAATTTTTGTAAATCTTAAAAATAAACACAAAGATCAGCTATCCGAATCGGTCATAATCGAAAGAGAATTCCATATACCTGGCCCCACACTGGTGGCATGGATTAAAGCCATTCGGCTTCACCAGTGGACAAAGAACATTTTACTCTTTATTCCTCTACTTACATCTTTTTCGTTTATAGATGCAGAAAAAAGCGCATCAGCCATCATAGGATTTTTAGCATTTTCTCTTCTTGCATCAGGAACATATATATTTAACGATCTTTGGGATATATCTTCTGATCGACAGCATCCAACCAAGAACAACAGGCCATTTGCTAGCGCACAACTATCGATAATATCTGGAATCATTCTAGCTGCCACGTTAGTAACAGCTGGGATAGTTACAGGTAGCTATCTATCATCTGATTTCACCTTAGTACTTATTTTGTATCTTGCTTTAACCAGCTTATATAGCTTCTTTATCAAAGAGAGTTTTTTATTCGACGCATTCACGCTATCTATTCTATACACCATGAGAATTATTGCTGGGGCAGTGGCGATCGGTGTCGATACGAGCCCATGGCTCTTAACCTTCTCATTGTTTATTTTTTTTAGTCTGGCATTAGTAAAAAGGTGCTCGGAACTAAAATCGATTCAAGACACTGACAGGGAACAGATAATTGGGAGATCTTATTGCACAAAAGATTTAGGTGCTATTTTTACACTTGGCGTAGGAACTGCAATTTCATCCGTCATTATTTTCGGATTATTTATCCTCTCAGATAACACGCAAGAACGATACCAGTCCCCTCATCTTCTTTGGCTAGCAGTACTAGGGTTATGTTATTGGCTTTCACTAATATGGATCAAAACAGCACACGGTGAAATGAATGACGATCCACTCATTTTCGTTTTCAGCAACATAAGAAGCCTGATCACCATTATCTTGATAGCAGCCATCTTAATAATTTCACACTTCTCGTCAATCGGAGATTTAGTGTAAAAATATTGTTATTTGCTCTGACAAGTGTAGAAATCTCAGTTTCAGCCCAGTTTTCATTGAAATCAGGTATCTCAAGGCCATACCCTGAAAACAGCTTTGTAGACGCTTACTCCGTAAAAGGTTTGTTCAGTATATTAACCAATGCGCATATCATCATTGTTTTCCAATTATATGCACTCGGGGCAATAATGTGTTTAGGTGCTTTATCGAAATGGAATGTTAGTAAGGCCCACCCTCTTGTGGGAATTGGTTTTCTATTGCCCTTAGCAACTGGCAACATCTCAGCGAGCAGGTTTATACAGGGAGACCTGTTGGTTTTATTTTTATTTCTATTGGTGTATGGCTAGTAGCCAACAATTAGAGAACATATTTAATTATGAGAACGACACCAAATACCCACGCCATTATTAAGACACTATTTTTCTTATCATGTCTCATTCTAATCGTTATTAGCATCTCACATTCATTCACTCGAAATATTGGTATTTACGATGAAGGTTTTGCATTAACAAACGCATGGCGAATAATGAGTGGTGAAATACCTCATGTTGATTATTGGGCTGCATACCCTCCTGGAACATCTCTTACTCTAGCAGCATTCTTTTATCTATTTGAGCCTTCTTTAATTATTGCCCGCTTTGTAAACCTTGGTTGGACAACACTTTTATTAAGCTCGTTTTATCTCACTCTTAGACATTTTACACATTACTGGAAAAGCTTACTCGGCACTGTGCTTGCGTCACTCTGGGTCTCATCCAGCTTATATCCATCCTATTCTGCAATTCCTGCTCTTGCGATTATATTCTTCGTTTTATTTATTTATTTTAAAGCCATCAAGTCAGAGACCAATTCATTACTCTACCTTGCAGGTTCTGTAGCAGGGATAAGCGTTATTTTTCGACATGATTTTACTGCTTATCTCTTTATTTCTTGCCTGTTTGCATTAACACTACTTCACTTTACACATTCTCATACAGGCCAGGACAGGTTAATAATCAGGAAGACAGCAACATTCTTGACTGTTTTTCTTATCACATCTCTTATATCTCTTTTTCTTCTACTAATGATAAGTGGTTGGCATAATTTTTATGAGCAAGCCATAAAGTTTCCTGCCACTGGAATGAGAGATCACCGGCTTTTACCTGTTCCAGGATTTCTGGAATTCCCCCATCATCTTAAGAAGTGGCTATTAGCGTGGACGGCGCCTATTTTGTGCGTCTTTACTTCCTCATATCTGTACATTTTCAGAAACAAAACAACTCTAATTATAAAAACAGCTTTATTAATATTGTTATGCATGTCGTTTTTTCTTACCTTTCAAGCACACAGCAGGCTTGATATGACTCACGCCGTTCCATCTATGCTTTTCTCTATTCTCTTATTAGCAACACTCAGTTCTTCAATAAGTGAACATGAGCTAAAAGTCATTAAATTGATAGATGTGACGCTCTTGACATCATTAATACTGATCACCTTATTTCTTTGCTTAGATAGAATAAAAACCAAGAATTCATATAACTGCGCTGTCAATCTCACAGAAAATTCATGTGCCAGAGCTCACCCTTTACAGGAAGAGGTTGTTGACTACATTTGGGATAACCACTCAAACTCTAACTACATTTTTGTTGGCAACACATATCATGACAAGATATTTATCAATGATGCATCATTATACTTCCTCTTAAAAAAGCCAATTCCTGTCATGTGGAATGAGATGCATCCTGGCATCGTAACAACCAGTGAAGTTCAAAAAGAAATAATCGACCAACTCAATAAAAAAGAGGTAAACATTATAGTTCTATCACAAATGCCTACACCACAAGAAAACAACAAAAGCTCTATGTCCAGCAAAATCCACATACTAGATAGATTTATCGCTAAAAACTTCCATGTCATTGCTAAAAACACAAGGTATTCTATTTTAAAACGGACAGTCGATTAAGCACTATTAATCATCTTAAACAATCATGCTTAATAAAGAATCCGAAGGGCTGTATAGTCGGACGCACCTGAAGATAACCGGGTCAGAGAACAGTTGTTTCTTATATTTGAGAATATTGCTCTCTGATCCGGTTTTTCGCATCAAGCACCCGACGATTAGCATCGACGAGATTAAGGTCAACAACGCGTCCATTCGTTAGTGACTAATAATGTATACTGCCCCCGAAATTAAGACGGAATTCAGATATCCAACTGCACCTGGTGGCATCCGGCTCTCCCCACAACGATGCAAACCGCGCACTGGCAGTTACGACAAGGCTTGAGGATGCGATAATGATCGCCACTTACGACCTGTCAGACATCCATAAAGACACTACAATTTAAGACTCAAACACACGGAGGTAAATATGAAAAAATGGATTGCAATGATTGTTCTTGCTGGTGGACTCGGTGCTTTTGCCGTTTGGGCGAACCAGATACCGCCGAGAGCACCAGTTGATTTCAAAGCCAAACTGGCGTGCCTGAAGGGTGACAAGACGAAGTGTGATCACAGCGCTGACTGGATGTACCTCGAAGCATTTGAAAGTAATGCAACATCAGGCAACGTCTCATTATCAGATTATCGAGAGGCAACGAAGGCGCTTGAGGCAGAAAAGGCTAGATTAAGCCACTCTAGCTGGGAGAGGGATGCACCCCGGTGGAAACGCTGGTGGTTCAAGCTCACAGATGAGCGTTTGTAATGGGGACGACCCAGCACCGGGGAGTCGCTATTTTTGCGAAAGTTTGTTTTGGGCATCCAAGCCCAAGCAAACAGCAAAAACTTCACGCGACCGTTTATGCCTGCGGCGCCCCG
>NZ_MPRL01000054.1:0-20263 GCF_002020875.1 Solemya pervernicosa gill symbiont
CGTCGTTCGCTCGCGCTCTCAACTACGAATATGCAGACGGCGTCGACTATCGCGGACTAACCGCCTTCGCTTCGCTATCCATGGCGGTCAGCGTTGGAATCGATGCTGACCTTTAGAATTGTTATCACACGCACGACTTTTCGCCATAAGAAAGCCGCTGGTGCTGATCTGATGGTACTGAGGGGGATTTGTTTGAATGTTGCATCTCTCTCCCTGAGTCGCTTAAGTCGTTATTAGTAATTATTATCGGCTTCCATCGCCGTTAATCTGAGCACTGTTCTGTTCAGTACTTCATTAGCGCTAATTAGGGCGCAAAACGCCTATAAAAACAAGGTCTATAACCCACCCCGGCCCTCTTTATATTCCAGACAATAAAAAAGGGCCGGGGATCGCCCGGCCCTTCATCGGGGAGTCGCTATTTTTGCGGAAGCTTGTTTTGGGCGTCCAAGCCCAAGCAAGCGGCAAATACTTAACGCGACCGTTTATGCCTACGGCGCCGTCAGCGGTCGTCGCTCTGCCTTTTGGGCAGGGCCACGTTACTGCAATCTTTTACGCGGTCTGTGCTATCTGCACGAAGTCGAATCCACTGCGTGACCAGCCGATGACGCCACCCTTGAGGTTGTGGACGTTCTCGAAGCCGTGCTGTGCCAGGTGGGAAACCACCTGTCCTGAGCGGGCGCCGCTGCGGCAGATGAAGACGGTGGTGCGTTCCTGATCAATCTCACCCAGACGGTTACCCAGGGTCGACATCGGCATCGCCTCTGCGCCGGGGATGGTGCCCTGGGCGATCTCCATCGATTCGCGTACATCGATGATGCGAATGTTCTTCGCCTCATCACCTGACCAGTTGGCCAGCTCCGTGGCATCTATTTCACTAATGTTAAAAAACATAATTCCCGACTCCATTGGTCAATTAATCTAGTTACGCCATAGTTTATTAGGCACTTCTTATATTGCAACCTTTTTGTCACCTTTGTCAGTTAACCGTTGATCCAACCCCCTCACTGGGTTGTTACGTTGCGTAACACTCCTGTTTCACAACGTAACACCAAAGTGTTACCTGGCTACCCACCAGACAACTTAAGCCTCTGTTTTTATTAGGGACAAAGAGTGGCACAACCCTTGCCCTCTATAACCGGATAACTATTGATAGGAACAGACGATCTCCATGAGCACCGAGCCACTTCAGCCGACCATCGATTTCCTGCGACGCCATGCGCCGTTCGATCAGATGGCTCCTGCTCATCTCGATTTTCTGGCCAAACACCTGCGCCTCGCCTTCTTCTCCCGTGGCGAGGAGGTAATCACCCCCGATGGCGGCGCGGCCCGTTCGCTCTACATCATCAAACAGGGCCGAATTCAGGGCGCGAGTCAGGACGACTCGAGCAACGAGGAGGGTTGGGAGCTATCTCCGGGTGAGCTCTTCCCGGTTGGTGCCCTGCTCGCACGTCGTCCGGTACACATGGTGACCCGCGCCGCCGAGGATAGCTTCTGCTTCGAGCTTGATCGTGAGATTTTCGATCAGTTGCTGCAGAAGAGCCACTCATTCAATGACTTCTGCACCCGCCGCCTCGCCAGCATGCTCGATAACGCACTTCGCGGCGTGCAGCACAGCTCAGCCAACCGCATCGCCGGTGACGCCTCGCTCAATACTCCGCTCTCCGCCCTGATCAAACGTGAGCCGATCAGCTGCGCCCCGGAGACACCGATTCGTGAGGCGCTGGAGACGATGCACAGCGCCCACATCGGCAGCATCATCGTCTGTAACGATAAACAGGTTACCGGCATCTTCACCCTCAAGGATCTGCTCGGCCGGGTAACGCTCGCCGATCGTAATCTCAATACCCCGATCAGTGAGGTAATGACCACCGCACCACTTACCCTGCCCGCTTCGGCAATGGCGCACGAGGCGGCACTGCTAATGGCACAGCGCGGCTTTGGTCACATCTGCGTGGTCGATCACGACAAGCTGCTCGGCATGATCTCCGAACGCGACCTCTTCTCGCTACAGCGCGTCGGACTGGCCAACCTCTCACAGGCGATCAGTCGTGCTGAGAGTGTCGATGTACTCACCGCACTGGGTAACGACATCCACCACCTGATTGATCAGATGCTGGCTCAGGGCGCCTCGGTCAATCAGCTCACCCAGCTCATCGCCACCTTGAATGATCGGGTCACACGCCGAGTTATCCGCCTGACCTTAGCCGAGGGCGAGACACCTAAAACCCCCTTTAGCTGGCTCGCCTTTGGCAGTGAGGGGCGTCATGAGCAGACCCTCAAGACCGATCAGGATAACGGCATCATCTTCACCCCACGTGAGGGGCAGAGTGATGATGAGGCACGCCAGGAACTGCTGCCGCTCGCTGCCAAGATCAACGCTGCGCTCGACCGCTGCGGTTTCCCGCTCTGTCCCGGCAACATCATGGCGAGCAATCCTGAGTGCTGCCTGAGCGAAAGTGAGTGGCGTGAGCGCTTTAATCTCTGGATCGAACAGGGCACCCCCGAGCACCTACTCAAGGCGACCATCTTCTTCGATTTCCGTGTGCTCTTTGGCGAGGCCGAGAGCGCCGAGGAGCTACGCGGCTGGCTGCTGGAGCGGAGCGCCAGAAACAGTCGTTTCCGCCACCAGCTTGCTGCCAACGCCCAGCAGTTCCGTCCGCCGTTGGGGCTGTTCGGTGAGTTCAAGCTGAGCCGCTCTAACGAGTACGCCCACACCCTCGATCTGAAATCGCAGGGGCTCACACCCTTTGTTGATGCGGCACGTCTCTATGCGCTGGCCAATCAGATCGGTGAGACCAACACCCTCGATCGGCTACAGCACGCCGCACGCCTATCGGCGCTCTCTGAAGACGATGTGGCCGCTTGGAAAGAGGCCTATGACTACATCCAGCTACTGCGCATGCGTGGTCACCAGAAGCAGGCGCAGGCGGGCAATGAACTGAGCAACCGTGTCGATCCCGACACCCTCAACGAACTCGATCGCCGCATCTTGAAAGAGGCGTTCCGTCAGGGGCGCAAGCTGCAATCGAAAATCACGCTGGAGTACCAGCTTTGATTGGCTGAGAGAAAACAGAATTTGGCGTGGTGCGAAACGATCCGTTCCACGCCGAATACGAATCCGAATGAGGAGACGGGTTCGTATTGGAATCGCTAAGCGATCAGCGGTACCACCAAGCCAGGAAGGCAAATAGCAGAAGTTACACAACCGGGAGAAATATTTATGAGTACAAACGAGAACAAGGCGGCCTATTGGCAGGCGAATCTTCGCTTGTTGATGATCTGCCTGACCATATGGTTCGTCGTCTCTTATGGCTTCGGAATCTTACTGGCTGAACCACTCAATGCGATTCAGATAGGCGGCTATAAGCTCGGCTTCTGGTTTGCACAGCAGGGTTCTATCTACACCTTCGTTGCTCTCATCTTCTATTACGCGAAGAAGATGGGTGACCTCGATCGTCAATTCGACGTCCACGAAGACTAACGGGGGATTAAATAATGGATCTTTCTACACTGACCTATTGGGTCGTTGGTTTCACCTTTGCGCTCTATATCGGCATCGCCATTTGGGCACGCGCGAGCACCACGGGTGAATTTTATGTTGCTGGCAAGGGTATCCACCCGGTCGCTAACGGTATGGCTACCGGTGCTGACTGGATGTCTGCCGCGTCGTTCATCTCGATGGCGGGTCTGATTGCCTTTAATGGTTACGGCGCATCGGTATTCCTGATGGGCTGGACCGGTGGTTATGTACTGCTGGCGATGCTGCTTGCTCCTTACCTACGTAAGTTCGGCAAGTTCACCGTTCCAGAGTTCATCGGCGATCGTTACTACTCGCAGACGGCTCGTATCGTAGCGGTTATCTGTCTGATTCTGGCCTCTATTACTTACGTAATTGGCCAGATGAAGGGTATCGGCGTGGCGTTCTCTCGCTTCCTCGAGACCGACTACGACACCGGCCTGTTCATCGGTATGGGTATCGTCTTCTTCTACTCAGTACTGGGTGGCATGAAGGGTATTACCTACACACAGATCGCACAGTATGTCGTTCTGATCTTCGCCTACACCGTTCCGGCCGTGTTCATCTCACTGAACATTACGGGTAACCCACTGCCACAGCTGGGTCTGGGTAGCGATGTTGTGGGTGAAGGTATCTCGATGCTCGACAAGCTCGACATGGTGGTCACCGATCTCGGCTTTAAGGACTACACCACCAGTACCATGGCAGGTAAGTTAGACATGTTTGTCTACACCCTGACCTTGATGATCGGTACCGCGGGTCTGCCTCACGTTATCGTTCGTTTCTTCACCGTACCTAAGGTTGCTGATGCACGTAAATCAGCCGGCTGGGCTCTGGTATTCATCGCCCTCCTCTACACCACCGCGCCTGCTGTTGGTGCGATGGCTCGTCTGAACCTGATGCAGACCATCCAGGTCGGTGAGATCGGTTCAGCTGAAGGTAATGTCGAGTACGCCGAGGTTCCTCAGTGGTTCAAGAACTGGGAGAAGACCGGTCTGCTGAAGTATGAGGATAAGAACGGCGACGGTCGTATCCAGTACTACAACGACAAGAACCCTGAGTTCGCTGCCAAGGCTGAATCTTACGGCTGGAAGGGCAATGAGATGACCAAGGTCGACCGTGACATCATGGTTCTGGCCAATCCTGAGATCGCCAAACTGCCTAACTGGGTGGTTGCACTGGTGGTTGCAGGTGGTCTAGCGGCGGCGCTATCAACCGCAGCGGGTCTGCTGTTGGCCATTGCATCTGCAATCTCTCACGATCTGTTGAAGGGTGTCTTTGCCCGCAACATATCTGAGAAGAACGAGCTGATGGCCGGTCGAATAGCGATGATCGGCGCCATTGGTGCAGCGGGTTACTTCGGTCTACACCCCCCCGGCTTTGCAGCGGGTACGGTGGCCATCGCCTTCGGTCTGGCGGCGGCCTCGATCTTCCCAGCCTTGATGATGGGTATCTTTGGCAAGAAGATCGGCAGCACCGCAGCGATCTCGGGCATGGTTGCAGGTATCGGTGTCACCATGCTCTACGTGTTCCAGCACAAGGGCATCATGTTTATCCCTGGAACCTCGTTCCTCGGTGACATGGGTCCCAACTGGTTCTTCGGCATCTCGCCGAATGCCTTTGGTGCCATTGGTGCAGCGGTTAACTTCGCAGTTGCGATTGCAGTGTCTCGTGTCACTGCACCGCCTCCGGAGCATATCCAGCACCTGGTAGAAGATATCCGTATCCCTCGTGGTTCGGGTTCTGCTACTGATCACTAAGCTGTAGTAAGTAGTGGTGAGGTCCCGCGCGGGCGGGGCCTCACTATTTTTAATAGTTATCTCATCGCCGAGAGCGTGACTGAAAATGGTAGGCTATTCTCCAACAGCAGTTGATGGTGAAACGCACTCCACTTTTCGCGTTTTGGGCGATGCGATGATCGATATGATTGAAGCGCAATGGATGTAGAACTGATAGAGATTCGAGAGTTCGTTGCGGCCTATCCGCCGTTCAACGGGCTGCCCGATGATGAGCTGGCACGTATCCCTGAGCTGATCACGATTCGCTATCTGCGCCGTGGCACCCCCTTTCCCCCCACCGACAGTGAAAGCACCGCCCTCTATATGGTGCGCAAGGGTGCAGTCGAGCTACACGACGGCAACGGCGTTCTGATCGATCGCTATGGCGAGGGGGATATTCACCTCTCCCACTGTCTTGATGAGGAGGATGGTTTCGACTTCCGTGGTGTCACCCTCGAAGACACTCTGCTCTATCAGATCGACTGCACCGAGATTCGCAGCCTGCGCCAGCGCTACCCCTGGTTCAACTCTCAGCTCGACCGTTCGCTACGTGAGAGTCTGCGTGATGCTCTGCAGAACCTGCAGCAGTCGCCGATGCAGAGTGGCACCCCACTCTCGATCAGCGTGGCGGAACTGGTGCAGCGCAAACCGATCACCCTGCCCGCCGAGACCTCAATTCGCGAAGCGGCGCAGCTAATGACCAGCGAGCGTATCTCCTCGTTGCTGATCCTCGACAAGGACAAGCTCTGCGGCATCGTTACCGACCGTGATCTGCGTGCACGCGCGATTGCCGAGGGGCTATCCACTGAGTGGCCGATTCGCAAGATCATGAGCACTCCCGTCAGTAGCGTCTCACCCAACGACGATATCGGTGAGGTGGCGATCACCATGACGCGCCTCAACGTGCACCACCTGCCGGTCTGCGATGGTGAGGAGCTGATCGGTCTGATCTCCAACAGCGACCTGTTGCGCCAGCAGAGCATCAACAGCATCGCCCTGATCGGTCAGATCGAGAAGTGTGATAGTGCTGAAGAGCTGGCGGTGGTCTGCAAACGTCTGCCCGAGCTGCAGTCACAGCTGGTCGCCGTTGGTACCAACGCCTACCAGATTGGTCAGACCCTCTCGGCGCTGACCGATGCGGTTACTCGTCGTCTGATCATACAGAGCGAGGCACGTCTGGGACCACCACCCCACCCCTACGTCTGGCTCAGCTACGGCTCGCAGGCTCGTCATGAGCAGAGTATCCACTCCGATCAGGACAACGGACTACTCTATGAGGAGTCTCACAAGGCCGAGCATGACGTCTACTTTGAGCAGCTGACTCAGGAGGTCAATGACGGCCTGAATCTCTGCGGCTATAAATATTGTCCCGGTGAGGTGATGGCCAACAACGCAGCGTGGCGACAGACCCTCTCAGGCTGGCAGAGCTACTTTGATCGCTGGATCAACGCCCCGGAACGTAAAGCGCTGATGCATACCAGCATTTTTTTCGACATGCGACCGATCTACGGTGATGAAGCGCTGTTCGAGGCGCTACATAAACCGATGCTCAAGCAGTGCCAACAGAACGGCATTTTCCATGCCCACATGGCCGCCAACGCACTCGATCAACGTCCACCGCTCGGTTTCTTCAGAAACTTCGTACTGATCCATGACGGTGAACACAACCGCACCCTCGATCTAAAGCAGCGTGGCACCATGCCGATTGTTGAGCTGGCACGACTCTATGCACTGGCCGAGGGGCTGTCTGAACTCAACACCCGCGATCGTCTGCGCGCCGCTGCCGGTACGCCATCACTCAGCAAGGAGGGTGCGGCCGATCTGGAGCATGCGCTCGCCTTTATCGCCACCCTGCGTCTGCACCACCAGAGCCGTCAGATTCGGGCCGGTGAACCGGTCGATAACTACCTCAGCCCTGACGATCTCTCGAGTCTTGAGCGCGAACAGCTCAAGGACGTCTTTGTGGTGATTCGTACCATGCAGGCGACCATTGAACAGCGCTACCAGACGGAACGGTTCTACTAGAGATGTTTGATCGGTTCCTCCCTCTCGATTTTCAGCGACGACGCCTGCTGGCGCGCACTCCTACCGGGCCGATGCACGACTACCTCTCTCGGCCCTTTCCGGCAAGTGGCAGTGATAGTCGTAAATTACCAATGGTGGCGATCGATCTGGAGACGACCGGACTGAATCCACAGCGGGATGAAATTATCAGTATCGGCTTGGTATGCTTGAACGGCTTGAGCATCGATCTCGGCAGCTCCTGGTACTGTCTGCTGAGACCGAGTCGTGAGATGCCTGAACAGAGTGCGGTGATTCACGCCATTACCGACGATGAAGCGGCCAAGGGCGTCAGCCTGGAACAGGCGATGAGGGAGCTGCTACCGCGTCTGGTAGGTCGAGTGATGATCGCGCACCATGCGCGTTTTGAGATGCAGTTTCTCAGCCGCGCCTGTCAGCGTTTATACGGTGTTGCCTTTCTGTCACCCGTCGTCGATACCCTGACGCTGGCAAAGGATTGGCTGGAACGCCGCGACCGTGTTTATGCGGCCAAGTCACTGCGGCTGGCAGCACTGCGCGAACACTACCACCTGCCGCGCTACCAGGCGCATAACGCACTGAGCGACGCGCTGGCAGCAGCAGAACTCTATCTGGCACAGATCGCACAGCGCGACGATGGCCAACCGATAGCTTTAAAACGACTACTCTATCGACAGTAGTCATAAGATTGAAAAACTAAACATAGCACTAGCAGTAATCATTGAATGAGGAGCAACCGATGTCCGAGAGCAAACTTTATCCAGTCCCCGCCGAGTTCGCCGCCAAGGCGAACATCAATGAAGCGCAGTATCAGGAGATGTACCAACGATCGATCGACGATCCTGAGGGTTTCTGGGGTGATATGGCCGAGCAGTTTCTAAGCTGGGATAAACCCTGGGATAAGGTGCTCGACTGGAGCTTTGAGGACGATGTATTCATCAAGTGGTTCGAGGGTGGCAAGCTCAATGTCTCCTACAACTGTATCGACCGCCATCTGGAGAAACGCGCCAATCAGACCGCCATTATCTGGGAGGGAGACGATCCGAGCGTCGACAAAAAGATCACCTATCAGGTGCTCTACGACAACGTCACCCGTCTGGCCAACGTACTCAAGGGGCGCGGCGTTAAGAAGGGCGACCGAGTCTGCATCTACATGCCAATGGTGCCCGAGGCGGCCTACGCGATGCTCGCCTGTTCACGTATCGGTGCGATCCACTCTGTCGTCTTTGGTGGCTTCTCGCCTGAGGCGTTGAAGGACCGTATTCTCGATTCAGATTGCCAGGTGGTGATCACCGCCGATGAGGGCCTGCGTGGTGGTCGTCCGGTTCCACTGAAGACGAATACCGACAAGGCGTTGGAGAACTGCCCCAATGTACACACCGTTCTGACCGTAAAACGCACCGGTGGCGATATTGCCTGGAATGAGTCACGCGACATCTGGTACCACAACGCTATAGAAGCGGCCTCGACCGACTGCCCGCCCGAGCCGATGGATGCCGAAGATCCGCTCTTCATCCTCTACACCTCAGGTTCTACCGGCAAACCGAAGGGTGTGCTGCACACCACTGGTGGTTATCTGCTCTATGCGGCGATGACCACCAAGTATGTCTTCGATATTCAGGAGGGTGACACCTACTGGTGCACCGCCGATGTCGGCTGGGTCACCGGCCACAGCTACCTGATCTACGGCCCACTGGCGATCGGCGCAACCACCCTCTCCTTCGAGGGTGTACCGACCTACCCCGATAGCTCACGCTTCTGGCAGGTGGTCGACAAACATCAGGTCTCGGTCTTCTACACCGCACCGACTGCGATCCGTGCATTGATGCGTGATGGTGATGAGCCGGTGAAGAAGTATTCACGCAGCAGCCTGCGTCTGCTCGGTACCGTCGGTGAGCCGATTAACCCCGAGGCGTGGCAGTGGTACTACAACGTAGTTGGCGATGGACGCTGCCCAATTGTCGATACCTGGTGGCAGACTGAGACCGGCGGTCACCTGCTCACACCGCTGCCGGGGGCTACTGCACTCAAACCCGGCTCAGCCACCAACCCCTTCTTCGGCGTCTCACCCGGTCTGGTCGACACCACCAGCAACCAGCTGACCGATGCCGGCAGTGAGGTCTCCGGCGCTCTGGTCATGACCCGCCCCTGGCCAGGCATGATGCGAAGCATCTATGGTGATCACCAACGTTTTATCGACACCTATTTCAAGACCTACCCCGGCTACTACTTCTCGGGCGACGGTGCCAAGCGCGATGCCGATGGTTACTACTGGATCACCGGGCGTATGGATGACGTGCTCAACGTCTCCGGTCACCGCATGGGTACGGCAGAGGTTGAGAGCGCACTGGTACTGCACGATACGGTTGCCGAGGCAGCTGTTGTCGGCTTCCCGCACGATATCAAGGGCGAAGGCATCTACGCCTACGTCACCCTGGTCAAGGGTGTTGAGCCGACCGATCAACTACGTAAAGAGCTGGTCAAACAGGTTCGAACCGAGATCGGTCCGATCGCCTCACCCGATGTCATTCAGTGGGCACCGGGGCTGCCAAAGACCCGCTCTGGCAAGATCATGCGACGCATTTTGCGTAAGATTGCTGCCAATGAGCAGGATTCGATAGGTGACACCTCGACCCTGGCCGATCCAGCCGTGGTCGATGACCTGATCGAGAATCGAGCCAATCGCTAAAATAATAAAAAGGGGGCGGGTAACCGCCCCTTTCTACTTGGGAATCTCGCACCTATGAGCAAAAGCTCGCTATTTAAACGCTTCTATCTAATTGTCATTATTGCCGCCCCACTGGTCTGGTTGATCATGACCGACGAGGGGCGACGTTATACCGACCTCGGCATCCTTTATATAAAGGGTGGCAACGGTATGGACATTCACCTCGAGGCACTTAATTCAGGCATCAATGAAGAGCGCCTTAAGAAGCAGTTACCCGACACACCGTTTGAGTGTGGCAAGCAGGCGACGCCCTTTGGTGATCGCATCTGTCAGGTCCAGCTCGCCTCATTCAACGGACTGCCATCACGCTTTGCCATCGCCTATTTTGCAGACAATCGCCTGCAGGCGTTTAAGATCGGTTATCAACGCCCCTACCACAGCGATTTACTTAAACACCTGTTCGCCAAGCTGGGCACACCCGGAGCGGAGGATCACCTTACCTCACCGAATGCACCGGGTCTCTATCGTTGGAAGGTTGAGGATGGTGAGCTGATTGCACTGGATGAGAACTCACTCGAAGGTAATGAACCCTCAATCCTCTGGAAGCATTAAAGGGGAATTTCTCATTTACTGATCGGTTAGAACATTCACCGCCTGCGACATCCCGTTCGATAGGCACCATAGTCAAGTTAGAGGTTAAAGATGGCAACAATCCAGTTTAGTGAAGAGGATCGTCAAAACGCTTGTAATCAGTGTCGCAAGGCGATGGATAGCAACGATGTTGAAGAGATCGCAGATACCATGAACGATGTCTGTGAACTGTGCAAAATCGTTATGCAGCTTAATCCCGCACTGAAACAGTCGCTGGAAGATATCCGAGCCGCTCGCAGCAAGCTTGCTCATTCGTAATAGAGAGGCCGATCATAGGTTAAGAGACACGTAACAACTGCGACAATAAAAAAAGGGCCTTACAGCCCTTTTTTTATTGTCCTGGATTGTTTCGCCATCAACTATCATCGCTTGAGTGATGCGTAATAAGCAGAAAGATTTTCGATGTCAGCATCACTTAAATTTAGCGACTGCGGCGTCATCAACGGATCTTTTCGCTCGCCCGTCTTAAACATCTTCATCTGCTTCACCATGTACAGTGCCTGCTGGCCAGCAAGAGAGGGCCAGAGTGGGTTAACACTCACGTCCTCGACGCCGTGGCAGGCCACGCAGAGTCTAGCCTTAGCCTCACCCGCTGCCAGATCAGCCGCGACACTCGTGCCAGCTACCGCACTCAACATCACGGCAACTGCCATTAAAACCGTTCTCTTCATTTATCGTTCCTAGCCAAAACACAAACAATAATAATCCGGTTAAATTTAACTCGATTATTCGCTTGCGATGTCATCATTGAACACATCAATACCGACAAACTCACAACCGTCTCACACCCAACGAACACTCAACATCCAGAGCAGCACAGCCAGTGCGACGAAGGTTCCAGCCAGTGAAAAACGTGCACGATTTCGATAGCGTGAGGCGAGATTGGTCTGTGGGAAGGCTGAGACCAAAAATGGCTGACGTCGATCACCTGTTTTGATCAGCATATTGGTCGGTGGCTCTGCCTGACGACTCACCTGTTCACGCAGTGCCTCTTTGCCCGCAGCATCGCGAGCACGATTCCACTCATCGACATCGATCTCACCATCGTTGTTGCTATCAAAGCGGGCCAACAGGGCTGCCTGATCGCGCTTCCACTCACGCAGTAGCTCTCCGGTTCGGTCGCGTACCGATCCGGTGCTGTTGAAGGTCTTGAACTGGCCGAGTGCATAGACCGGTCCCGGCATCAGGCGCTCCTCGGTGTAACGATACTTACCGAGCCCCAGCAGCTGTGTGCCGCCACCGGCAGGTGCACTGCCCGGCTCTGGCCACTCACTGTGTCCATACCAGACATCTTTGCTGGTTGGAGTAACCTCTGCACCCTCAGGATCGACCAGACAGTCGCCCGTCTCATCACGCAGCAGAAAGGGCTCTTCACAGCTCCCATCATGAACTTTACGCCAGTGGGTCTGGTTACCTTTACTGCTATAGCGCGTCTCTTTCCGCTCCACGACAAAACGGTACCAGAGACACTGATAATGCGAGAGCGGTGCCGTTATCGGAAGGGTTGCGATCAACTCACCCTCACCCTCCAGTTCGACATAGCCTTGATGGGCCGAACGAATCTTTGCTGTGGGGGTATCTTCGATAACCCGGGCGCGATGCAACGAACGCCAGATATAGAAGAAGAGAAAGATGGTTGCGGCTATCAGCAGCAGGGTAACAATCCAGAAACTACCCGACTCCATGCCGCGTACATTTACTGCAAGTGATTCAAGCACAGTGAGTCACCTTTAATAGTAGTGCAGAGAGATTAGGAGAAGAGCGATTTGATATCGACGTCCGCCTTCTCCTCCTCGGTGAACTCAAGCAGCTCAAAGGGTTTGAAGTTAAACTTCTGCGCGATGATCACATCGGGGAACTGCTCGATACGTACGTTGTTGAGGTTAACGCTTTCGTTGTAATACTCGCGTCGATCGGCAATACCATTTTCCAGACCGGTAATACGCTCCTGCAGGTGCTGAAAGGTGCTATCGGCCTTGAGATCTGGATAGGCCTCAGCCACTGCAAACAGACTTCCCAGACCAAGACGCAGTGACGTCTCGGCTGAGCCAAGCGAACCCATATCCTGCTGCTGACGGGCATTGGCAACCTGGCTACGTGCCTCCATCACCTTCTTCAGCGTCTCCTGCTCATAGCCCATGTACTGCTTGCAGACTTCAACCAGCTTTGGAAGTTCGTCGTGACGCTGCTTGAGCAGAACATCGATATTGGCCCACGACTTTGAGACATTATGTTTTAGCGATATGAGATTGTTATAGATGGTGATGAAGTAGCCGATAATCGCTAGCACCACAACACCCGTTACGATCCAGAAAATTGTTGAACCTTCCATTTCTCCTCCCTTAGCTGTCGCTGTTGTTTCGATCAGTGTAACTCAAGCCGATCAACCTTGTCCGCCATGGCACTAGACCTGCAACAGCGTTTTGAGACGCTGATCCCACTCGGTTAACACCTGCAGTGAAAAAGCGGCATTGGCCGGACTGGGATTGGGGGTTACAAAGACCATTGAATTACCAATCCGCTCTGACTGCTCACCCCATTCGATCGATGGCACGCGGACATTTTGTGTATAACGCAGATAGTTACTATAGGCCTGCTTTCCATGAAACCAGGCCACCTGTGGTTGGAATTGGAGCAACCTGTCATGCAGGATGGGCGACCACTCTCGATAGTCGGCTGCCCTCAGTTTTGAACCGCTATTAGTCGGTCGTTTAACCACATCGGTAAAACCGATGCCATGTTCGTGAAAGAGCCGCTCGACTCCCGCCACACTCGGTTCGATCGGTTCATCAACCAGGCCAGAGCCGTTCAGCGCACGCCAGAAGCGATTTTGTGGTGTCGCAAAGTAAAAGCCATCACGTACCGAGTTGAGCGAAGGGTTGAGCCCAATTGAAATAACATCTAACCCTGCACATAGATAATCGGCCAGGGTCTCAAATGAATAGGAAAATTCAACCGCCTCTCTTTTTTTTGCCAATGTAGCCTTACCTTTATAAACCAAACAACCGATCGCACACAGGTCACTTATTAATCCTTTAGCTCGCCACCTAAAAATAATCCGGCGCATTCCCCGGCTTCCACTTTATGTTACAGCCCAGACTCGGTAGCTGCTCTGTAGGGGCTACGTTGCCAGCGATGAGTGCATCGACCGCAGCACGTAAATCACAGCCAGTGGTTTCAACCTCATTGCTGGGACGACTTGCATCAAACTGACCGCGATAGAAGAGCTTCATTTCATCATCGAAGAGAAACAGATCGGGGGTACAGGCGGCGTGATACGCCTTCGCTACCGATTGGTCTACATCGTATAGATAGGGGAAGTTATAACCACGGCGCTGTGCCTCTTCGACCATCTTCCCTGGACTATCGGCCAGATAATTATCAGCATCATTACTATTGATCGCCACCACTCGGATACCCTGTGCCTGATATTCGTTCGCAAAGATCGCAACCGCATCGGCAATAAGCTTCACATAAGGACAGTGGTTACAGATAAAGAGAACGACAACCCCCTTTCCTCCTGCCAATTCTGATAGAGAAACGTGGGTGCCGGTTACTGGATTGAGTAGATTAAAATCGGGTGCTGTGGTGCCCAATGCGAGCATCGTTGAGGGGGTTCTTGCCATGTTTTTTTTCTCCGCGAATTCTTACCCGCTCCATTTCTCTCACGCCTCGCGTGAGAAGTAGAGCCTTTTATCACTATTCAGCAGTTCATTAAAACGTTCGACAGGGAGCGGTGGGCTGAATAGGTAGCCCTGGATTTCATCACATTTGAGTGCACGCAGGAAGGCCAGCTGCTCATCGGTCTCAACACCCTCGGCAATCACATTGAGTCCCATGCTGTGTGCCATGGCGATAATCGCGGTAACGATAGCGGCATCATCGGGATCTGAGGTGATGTCGTTCACAAAGGAGCGATCGATCTTCAGGGTATTGATTGGAAAACGCTTCAGATAACTCAATGATGAGTAGCCAGTTCCGAAGTCATCGATCGAGAGTGCTATTCCAGCATCATTGAGCTGCTGCATGGTCTCAATGGCTGCATCAACATCATCCATAATCGCCCCTTCGGTAATTTCAACCTCCAGATAGCGCGGCTCAACCTCTTCACTCTCCACAATGGAGAGAATACGTTGCAGAATATCGGCTTGGCGAAACTGTTGTGGGGAGAGATTGACCGACATGCGAAAATCATCAAATCCCTGTTCCAACCAGTTTTTCACCTGACGACATGCGGTACGCAGCACCCACTCCCCGATCACTGTTATCAGACCGGTATATTCTGCGATTGGAATAAATACTACGGGTGAAACGATGCCCATCTCTGGCTGATTCCAACGAATCAGCGCCTCCATGCCGATGATCCGCCCTGAGGTCACCTCAACCTTGGGCTGATAGTGGAGCAGTAGCTCCTCACGATCGATAGCATGGCGCAGCTGATTCTCCAGCTGCAGATGGTGATAGGAGGTCTCGTTGATCTCCTCGGCATAGAACTGGTAGTTATTCCGCCCCTGTCGCTTGGCGTGATACATCGCAGCATCTGCATTTTTCAGCAGCGTATCACTGTCCGCGCCATCTTTTGGATAGAGACTGATACCGATACTGCAGGTAGTGAAAACCTCGTTAGCATCGAGTTCTACTCCCATTGAGAGTGTCTCAATAATACGGCGTGTAACATAATTAATCGGGTCGATCGAATCGATATCGCTCAGCAGCACCGCAAACTCATCGCCACCCAGTCGGGCAATCGTCAGCCCGACCCGATCAGGATCAAACTGGGCCACCTCAGCGTTATCGAGACAGTGCATGAGACGATCAGCAACCGTCACCAGCAGCTGATCACCCGCGGCAATCCCCAATGTATCGTTGATGCGTTTAAACATATCGAGATCGATCAGCAATACCGCCACGATCTGCTCAGCACCCCTGACGCGGTTCATCGCCTGCTCGACTCGATCCTGGAACATTAAGCGGTTCGGCAGTTCGGTCAGGCTGTCGTGACCATAGTTGTACTCAAGCTCACGAGTTCGTGTTTCAACTATCTTTTCGAGATTCTGATTCTGCTCACTAATGAGACTGTAGAGGGCCGAACTCTCCAACGCATAGGCGCAGTTGTGCAAAATAATTGAGATCAGATTCTGTGCTGGAGCCGTGGGAAAGGTCGTCTCTTTTTTGATAATGCCGACAAACATGCCCCGCACTCGAGTGCGGGTTGCCAACACATGTAGCAGTAATTGTTGATCACCATCAACGACCTGCAGTGGACGATTCTGATTCAGCGCCCAGGCAAATTCGCCGCGTTCAATCAGGCTATCAATGGTTATGGTTAGACCGCTGATCGCTGGATCGACATCACTATTGATCAGAGTAAAGCTGGAGTCTTCCTCTTCGACCACCATGAAGGCGATCGTCTCGAACTCTGCAAGCCGTTTTAGGTACTGACGGGTAATCGAGAAGATTTTGTCGGGATCACGGATTTCACGTGCATCGCCATGGAACTCCTCCATAGAGGCGAGCATACCGAGCGAGTCCATATGCCAACGATTAACGGCTTCCAGATGTTCGACGCGCCGTCCTAAGCGCTCCAACTCCTTTTCGACTTCATGAGCGGAATCTTCTGACATGGTCGGTTAGAGGAAGATTTCGACAGCATCCTGATACTGCGACTCGATGCGCTCCACAACCGTAGGCAGTAGTGATGGCTGTATACCACTTTTCTCCCATGCACCGTTATCGAGAGGCGGTACCGTATGCTCTCCACTGCTCCCCATCTGGAAGGCATTGGCAATGATGTCCGAGAAGTGCACCACCGCCGTATCTTCCGGGTAGCGACTCGAGCGCATCGGCGTATGGTGATTTCCCACCGCCTCCTGAAGCGATTCGGGCAGATTCCACGCCTTCAACAACGAATGCCCAACATCGGTATGGTCAAAGCCGATCAGTTCACGTTCAGCCCGATAGAGCGGCAGGCCGTTGGTCATTGAGTACTGAATCGCCTCATTGGCCAGCACGGGGATCTGCAGATACATCACCAGCCGTCCAATATCATGCAACAGCCCCACGACATAGAAACGTTCCACATTGCTTTCGCGCCGATAGGCAGCCACCACTCGAGCCGAGATGCCGGTGGCAATCGAGTGACGCCAGAAGGAGTCCATATTGACGTACTCCTCCGGCACGCCTTCAAACATATCAATGACACTGGTGGCGAGCACCAGATCGCGCAGCTGTTTGGTGCCGATAATCGTTATCGCCCGTGAGATCGTATCGACAGCGGCAGGGAAACTGAACATGGCGCTATTGGCCACACGCAGCAGCCGAGCAGAGAGCGCAGCATCCTCAGAGAGAATATTGGCCACGCTCATCAGGTCACTGTAGGGATCGTTAATCGCTTCATCGAGGCGTCGATAGATAACCGGCAATGAGGATATCTGACGGGTGCGTTTTACCAGCTCTTCAGGATCTAGTGACATCGCAATCAACCGTCCTTACGATGCCGGAAACGTGTAACCAACCGTTCTCGGGCCAGAGTCATCAATTCAACAAATACAGGGTGGTCTCTGTCGGCATGCACGAAGTGTCGAGCCAACTCCTGCTCCACCATCGCCTGCCCCTCTTCATCCAGCCCTTTCCAGAGGCTGGTATCGGTCTGCTCATCACCGGGCAGGTCTTCATCGACATCAACTTCGACAATGCCCCAGGAGCGGAAAATCTTCAGATGCTTTTCATCGATCGCGGTGCCTGTTTTGAGCAACAGACGACCGCTCAGGTCCTTCACATCGGAGTTGAGAATAGCGCCTAATTTGAGTTGATCTACGGCTACGTTTGGCATGATCAAAATCATAGCAAACCGACATCACGCCTATATTAAAACCACACTCTTAATACTGTGATATCCGTCACACATCGATACATTGCTGCAGATGTTTGTTCGATATTGCACTTGAAGAGTGGGAGTTAGGCCTTCCTGTCAGTGCATCGCTATCCCTCCATGTTTTTTATTGATACTTCCTGCCTATCCAGAGCCTATTTCTAGATTCGCAATAAGTCGACATAAAAGCGTCAAGTGACACAATTTATTACATTCGAGAAAGCGCTGTACGACAGCACTATTCCCGTTATCATGGTGACCACTCATCAACGACAACAATGGCACATAATGATGGATACGATGACGCCAAAAAGCCCTATTAAAGACCGGATTATCAACGCACTGTGGAATGTAGATCTGGCTCAGACTCCAGTATGGAAGCGTGCCCTGATTCAAGTTATCCGCCTCTTCTATGCGGTTATCCGTGATCTGGGAGATGGCCAACTCACCTTAAGGGCGATGAGCCTGGTCTACACCACACTACTCTCACTAGTACCCCTGTTGGCTGTCAGCTTTTCTGTTCTGAAGGGCTTTGGTGTACACAATCAGGTTGAACCGGCTCTGCTGAACATCCTCTCTTTTATGGGGGATCAGGGAGTAGAGATCGCTGGACGTATCATCGGCTTCGTCGATAACGTCAAGGTCGGAGTGTTAGGCTCACTTGGTCTGGCACTGCTGCTCTATACCGTCATATCACTGCTGCAGAAGATCGAGACCTCGTTTAACTACACTTGGCGCGTCAAATCACTGCGACCCGCTTCGCAGCGTTTCAGCGGCTACCTCAGCGTAGTCATGATCGGTCCAGTGCTGATCTTCACCGCGCTCGGACTGACAACCACGATGAGCTCCAACGCCGTCACCCAGGAACTGATGGCAATCGAGCCATTCGGCACCACCCTGCGAGTGATCAGCCGTCTCATCCCCTACATGATGATCATCGGTGCCTTCACCTTCATCTATATCATCGTGCCCAACGCCAAGGTAAAGATTCGCTCGGCACTGATTGGCGGATTTGTCTCCGGAATCCTCTGGGAGACCTCGGGCTGGATCTTCGCCGCCTTCCTCGTCTCATCGACCAAGCAGGCGGCCATCTACTCCGCCTTCGCCTCACTGATCCTGTTTATGTTCTGGCTCTACCTCTGCTGGCTGATTCTGCTCATCGGCGCCAGCATCGCCTTCTACCACCAACACCCGGAACACCTGGCGACACCGAGACGCAATCTGCGCCTGAGTAATCGTCTCAAGGAGAAGCTGACCCTGCAGGTTGCCTACCTGATTGGCACCCACTACTACCAGGAACGTCCCGCCTGGACCCGAGAGGCGCTATCAAAAAAGCTCAAGGTACCGATGGAGCTGGTCGACTCAATCACCCAGTGCCTGCAGCACAAAGCGCTACTGACACGCAGTAAGGAGAAGCCCTACGGTTTTGTCCCAACCCGTCCACTGGAGGCGATTGAGATCGACACCCTGCTCGATGCCGTGCGTTCAGATGACGAGGGCCCCTACCTGCGCCCCGATCGGCTCGCCCACGACATGCCGGTCGAAAACCTGGTCAAGGAGCTTGATAAGGCTCGTAGCGATGCCCTGAAGGGGCGAACGGTCAAGGATCTTGCTTCTGGCACAGGGCGGCATCGTTCGTCGCGAGTAGACTGACCAAACCCCGATATGAAACTGATCGAAGTCATCGCTGATAGCGACTATATCGCCACCATCACCGGGGCTGCTGAGCACCACGGCGCACTCGACTACTGGCTGGGACCACTCAACGAAGATGGCCGACAGGCCTGTCGCATGTTGGTCCCACCCGATAGCCGCCAACCCCTGCTCGATGAACTCCAGGAGGCGTTGAGCAATAGCGAAAACGCCCGTATTGTCGTCCACCCCATTGAGGTCACTCTGCCTCGTCCCGAGCAGGAAGAGGCGCCGAAGGAGAAGCTCAGCACCACCCGCGAGGAGCTTTACAACGACATTGAGAAGGGGGCACGGCTCGATCTCAACTTCATCGCCCTGGCTCTGCTCTCAACCCTGGTTGCAGCTATCGGCTTACTGGAAAACAACACGGCGGTAGTGATCGGTGCTATGGTCATTGCACCGCTGCTCGGTCCTAATATCGCCTTTGCCCTCGGTACCGCACTCGGCGATACACGCCTGATGTGGAGCGCACTCAAAACCAATCTCACCGGTATGTTTATGGCACTGCTGGTCTCTATATTGATGGGGCTGCTCTGGCCACCCAGCGAGATCAACAGCGAACTCCTCTCACGAACCGATGTAGGGCTCGACGGAATTGTGCTGGCACTCGCATCGGGCGCTGCCGCAGTACTCTCTCTCACCACCGGGCTCTCCAGCGTACTGGTCGGCGTGATGGTAGCTGTCGCCCTGCTGCCGCCCACGGCGACGATGGGTATTATGATCGGTATCGGTAACTGGCCACTTGCGGCAGGCGCGGCACTACTGCTTGCTGTCAACATCGTCTGCGTGAACCTCGCTGCCAAGCTGGTACTGCTAATTAAGGGGGTCAAACCCCGCACCTGGCTCGAAATTCAACGTGCTCGCCAATCGATGACCGCCTATACCGGCGTCTGGATTGTCACCCTGATCCTGCTAATTTTAATCATCACGCTACGCAACAATATTGGCTCCGGGGAGTCGCTATTTTTGCGGAAGCTTGTTTTGGGCATCCAAGCCCAAGCAAGCGGCAAATACTTAACGCGACCGTTTATGCCTACGGCGCCCCG
>NZ_MPRL01000055.1:0-53121 GCF_002020875.1 Solemya pervernicosa gill symbiont
TCTTCGTCGTTCGCTCCCGCTCTCAACTACGAATATGCAGACGGCGTCGACTATCGCGGACTAACCGCCTTCGCTTCGCTATCCATGGCGGTCAGCGAACGCAGACGACTACTCTCTATCTCTGCACCAACTTCACCCAGGCCCAAGCAGTAGTAAGCCTGCATCAGGATATTCACTATCTAGTGGCTATACTCCGATGAGAGAGCCTGCGATGCCACGTGTCGCTGCTTGTTCAGGTTAGCCATCATTCGAGACTATTTTTTCAGCCATATGCCTATAACATAATGAACAACATCACTATTCACTACTCGTTTTCATCCCACAAATGCAGTGAAGAGTTCAACCTTCAGCTGGATGCGGAAACCCTTGAGCCGATAGCAAACGGTGACGACCCCGAGCCATTACCAGTGTGGGCCAAACTCGATTATGAACAGTGCCCGAACTGTCCCCTCACTGCAGAGACACACCCCTACTGTCCGCTGACCGCTAATATCGCCAGCACCGTGGTGCGCTTTGAAAATGTAACCTCATACGACGAGGTTCAGCTAGAGGTCACAACGAGTGAGAGAAGATATTCTCAGGAGACAACATTTCAGAGGGGGATAGGATCTCTGGCCGGTTTGTTAATGGCCACCAGCGGCTGTCCACACACCCTGTTTCTACGGCCTATGGCGCGCTTTCATCTCCCACTAGCCACCGAAGAGGAGACTATCTACAGAGCAACCTCTGCCTATCTGCTGTCGCAATATTTCAAATCCAGAGAGGGAGACGAGCCGGACTTTACTCTCAACAATCTGCACGCTTTGTATAAAAATCTGCAAACTGTAAACACCGCCATTACCCGACGCCTGAGAGGTGCATCTGAAACAGACTCCACCATCAACGGGGTGATACTGCTCAGCATTTACGCGAAGAACATGCCGCTGGTTATTGAAGACTCACTGGAGGAGATCCACTACCTGTTCAGCCACGCACCCAACGATGCGAGAGGTGAGTGCTGTAGCCTCTCTGTTATTGAGCTAAACGGATTAGCCTGCATTCACCAGTGAGATCAATACCCGCTCATCCGCTGCACCTTCAGCCGTGGTGATCGAAGCAAAACCCAACTCTTTTGCGATCTCTGCAATCCGCGGGCTGACCACAGTCAGCTCTGTTTTTGTCAGTGCATCGCGTCCTTCATCACCCGCCATCTCAACCAGATTCTCCAATCCCTCACCACTGGTGACGGTAATGGTATCGATCTCGCCGCTATTCAGTTTTTCGAGTAGTTCCGATGGATCGCTCTTCGGTTTTACACGACGATAGCACTCAACGTAACTCACCTCCGCACCACGCGCTTCAAGGGTTTCAGCGAGCAGTTCGCGACCACTATTGCCACGGAAGATAGTGATGGTCTTTCCTTCAACATCGTTCAGCTCAGGCGTGGCGAGCATACCTTCACTGTCGAAACGCTCTTCGGGGAGAATAGCGACTTCGATACCGTGGGCCTCGAGTGCCTTTTTGGTAGTGCGGCCTACAGCACCGAAAACCGGGCCTTCGAGGAGTTCGTCGTGGGCCTCTGCTAGCAGCATAGTGTACTCAACCGCATTGGGGCTGACGAACAGCGCGATATCGGTCTCTGGGAAATCCATCAGTGCTTCATCAATCTCACCGCTATCCTCTGGCGGCAGGATCTGCTGCGTTGGGAAGCGGAAGGCGGTACCGCCATGTACCTCGATCAACTTGCAAAGCCCCTCCGCCTGATTGACGGGACGGGTGACGACGATGGTGCGCCCTTCGAGTTCGTTGCCCATTACGATTGCGCGTAGACCTCTTTGAGAATCTCACCGGCACCACGTGAGAGCAGATCATCAGCCAGCACCTGACCCAACTCCTCGGCGTCCTCGGGACGGCCGCTGATATTACCGCGTACCACCTCGGAGCCGTCGGGGCGACCAACCAGCGCGTGCATCACGATCACACCGTGATCGAGTACGGCGTGACCACCGATCGGCACCTGACACCCCCCCTCAAGGCGGGCATTCATGGCACGCTCGGCGGTGACACGGATCGCAGTCTTCTCATCGTGCAGCGGTGCCAGCAGGGCATTAACCCGCTCATCGTCGACACGACACTCGATACCGACCGCACCCTGTGCGACGGCAGGTAGCATCTGCTCCGGCTCCAGCGCCTCTTTAATGCGCTCACCCATCTCCAGACGGATCAGACCGGCACAGGCGAGGATGATGGCATCGTATTCACCATCATCGAGCTTCTTCAAGCGGGTGTTGACGTTACCGCGCAGGTCGCGCAGTTCCAGATCTGGACGCAGCTCTCGCAACTGGGCCTGTCGGCGCAGGCTGGAGGTGCCGACACACGCCCCCTGCGGAAGCTCATTGAGGCTATTAAATTTGTTTGAGACGAAGGCATCGCGAGGATCTTCACGCGGGCAGATGGTGGAGATGTGCAGCCCCTCGGGTAGCTCAACCGGCACATCCTTCATCGAGTGGACGGCGATATCGGCACTGCCCTCCATCATCCCCTGCTCCAGCTCCTTCACAAACAGCCCCTTGCCGCCCACCTTGGCAAGCGGTGTGTCGAGAATCTTGTCGCCCTGGGTGCTCATCTTCACCAGCTCGATCTCAATACCGGGGTGCGCCTCCTGCAGGCGGTCGCGCACATAGTAGGCCTGCCAGAGGGCAAGTGGGCTCTTTCGGGTGGCAATACGCAGGATGTCGCTCATTCGTCTCGTTCCGCTCTGTTAGTAAATGTGAATATTCGGGTTTTTCTCTATGGACAGCGCACCGCTATCCGACCACCATTAATACACTAATCTCAACCACCGAACTGGCAATGGAGCCTACACGTGCGGCTGTTACTGATACCGATCCTATCGTTACTGATCTCTCTGCAGGCCGCCGCCGTTGAACTGACGCCGGCGCAGAACCTACAGGCCGATGCCGCTAATGCTCGCGCCCAGGGGCTGCCTATCCTGCTGGTCTTCAGTGCGGCGCACTGCCCCTTCTGTGATCTGCTCGATGAAGAGATCCTCAAGCCGATGATGATCAGCGGCGATTATACCGACAAGGTGATCCTGCGTAATGTCGATCTCGATGAGTACGACACCATAACCGACTTTGAAGGTCGAAAGAGCGACCCCGCAAGCCTCGCGCAGCAGTACGATATCAACATGACGCCCACCATGCTGCTGCTCGACCCGCGCGGTCGTGAGCTGGTGAAGCGGATACGCGGTATCGGTGGTGCTATCGAGTACTTCGGCGCCGATCTCGACATTGAGATCGACAAGGCGCGCAAGAAACTTCGCAGTCGCGAGGCGGCCGTTAGCCCATTGCCTTAAGCAGCTTGCGTATCTCCGCCAGGTGTCGTCGGCTCACCGGCGGTTTGAACTCTACATCTCGCAGCAACAGCCGATGCCCCCCTTCACCATCGGGCTCCATCCCGGCAATTCTCTCCTTCGACACCAGGCTGTTGCGGTGCACCCGGACAAAGCGCTCACTAAACTCCGACTCCAACGCCTTTAGCGGCTCCTCGATCAGCACCTCACCGCCGGTGTGGTAGAGGCTGACGTATTTGTGCTCGGCGACAAAACAGCCAATGGCAGCGACATCAATCAGCTCCAGCCGATCTCCAATACGGCTGGCGATATGGCGTCGCGACTCATCACCTGCGGCCTCCTGTAACGCACCAATCTGGTCACCGCTCAGTTTCTGCACCCGGGCCAGCGCCTGTTCGAGCCGCTCTGGACGGATCGGCTTGAGCAGATAATCGACCGCCTGGGCATCAAACGCCTCCAGCGCGTGCTCCCCATAGGCGGTGGTGAAGATCACCGCCGGTGGGTTGTCGAGCAGCGCAATGTGGCGCGCCGCTTCCAGACCGTTAATGCCCGGCATACGGATATCGAGCAGCATCAGGTCGGGGTTACATGAACTGACCGTCTCCAGCGCCTCGGCACCGTTGGCAGCCTCACCCACCACCTCGTGATCTCCCAGCTCATCAATCAGCGTTCGCAGGCGACCGCGTGCCAGTGGTTCATCATCAACAATCACGATGCGCACTAGCGACTCCCCTCAGGACGGTGAGGCAGACGCAGAATCACACAGTAACGCCCTTCACTATCGTGGATATCGATGTGGCCATTTTCACCGTAGATCGAAGCAATACGCTCCTTGATGTTGGCTAATGCAATCTGATTTCCATCACGCCGATCAACCTCAACCTCTGGCAACGGGTTACAGATCTCGACAACCAGCACCTCGCCATCATCACGCGCAGCAATCACCACCGTGCCCCCATCGGTACGGGGCTCGACGCCGTGATAGACGGCGTTCTCCACCAGCGGCTGCAGGGTCAGCAGCGGAATCTGTAGCCCCTCCGGCAAGCCATCGACCGACCACTCCACCTGCAATCGATCGCCAAGACGCAGCTGTTCGATATCGAGATAACTGCGCACCAGCGCCAGCTCATCATCGAAATTGATCAGGGTACGCCCCTCCTTGAGGGTGGCGCGAAACAGATCAGCCAGGTCGTGGACCGCCGCCTCCGCCTCGGCAGGGTGGGTACGAGTCAATGCCGCAACGGTGTTAAGGCTGTTAAAGAGAAAGTGGGGACGAATGCGTGCCTGTAACGCCTCGAGCCGTGCCTCTGCCTCAGCGCGGTGTTTCTGCCGCAGCTGATGCTGCACGTAGAAGTAGCGCAGGATCGCGCCACTCAGCAACGCACCAATAATGAAGTTTCGACTCCAGAAGTCGAAATGGTCGGGGACTGTCAGTGAGAGCCCAATGGTGAAGAAACGCAGCCCCTGAAAGGCGATCTCACTAAAGAGCGCCACTACCACCAGCAGCACTAGATAGCTGGCAGTGGCTGCAAGACGATTACCGAGCCTGGAGATTAAACCACGCAGCAGACAGAGCAGCCCTGCACTACTGAGTGCAATCCACTGAATGTAGAGCGAGAGCAGTGCCAACTCATTCCAACGGTCACCGCTCAACGATGGGAGCATCAGCGCTAGTACAATTGCAAACAGCTCAGCCGCTACCACCACCGCCAGCACACGGCCACGTTCGCAGAAGTCGGGCAGAAAGCTGCCGTCATTATTATCCGTTCTCATCACTTCCCTTGAGCGGTGCGCTCATGGCGATAACCCTGCCGAGTATAGCGCTACTTCACGGTGATGAGATTGGACCGTGCGCGACCCTTCTGCCAACAGCACCCGTATTCGACAGATGCCGAGGCGTTTTCGACTCCGGCATCTGATACGAAGTAATCGTTACTTCCGAATCCCCTCGATCGAGAGCATGATCTCAGCCTCGCGTGAGGCGGGGCCGAGATTGTAGGTAAATCCGAAGTCGGCCAGCGTGATCGTGGTGCTGCCGGCAAAGCCACGGCGGAAACCACCCCACGGATCATCACCGGCACCGATCTGATTGACTGCGATCGTGACTGGTTTAGTGACACCGCGCAGGGTGAGAATACCCTTCAGCTCCCCCTTCTCACCCATCTCCTTATAGGAGGTACTGACAAACTTCGCCCTGGGATACTTCTTCACATCGAAGAAGTCGCTACCACGTAGATGTTTATCACGCTCGGCATGGTTGGAGTCGAGACTGGCGGTATCTATCGTTACCGAAATCTTGGCACTGTTTGGTTGCTTCTCGTCATAGCTGAATTCACCGACGAAGGTGTTGAAACGGCCATAGAGCCAGCTGTAACCGAGGTGTTTGATCTTGAACTGCACCGAGGCGTGCGCCCCCTTGGTGTCAATCACATAATCCTCTGCCGCTACCGGTGTTGCCACCACGGCGAGGGCCAGAACCAGACTGCTAAAAAGTGACTTTTTCATCATCTATTCCTCTCTATTTAGATAACTAGGCTGCACGCCCACGGACAAACTGCTGGGTGATATTGGCGACTCGCTCACCGTATGCCTCGGCGGTGGCGATATCGCCTGTGGATGGGGCATCGCCCGGTGCCACCTGGAAGCTGGCGGCCATCGGGCCCATGTAGGAGCCTAGACGATTGATCACCTCCGGCCCCGGACCCTCAATGTTATTCATCGATTCGGGACCACTTGAGGCGGGGTGGAGACCGAGGCTGACGTAGATCATGCCGTGCTGCATCGCGTTAACCGTCAGCGCCAGCAGAGTGTTGAACTTGTCACCTGAGTAGGAGCTGGAGTTGGTGAAGGAGCCAGCGATTTTGTCCTTCCACGCCAGCGTGAACCACTTCTTCGCTGCCGTCTCCATGAACTGCTTCATGCCCGCTGAGACGGTGCCCATATAGGTCGGCGAACCGAGGATAATCGCCTCGGCACTGTCGAGCTCATCGAGCCGATCACTCGCCTCCTCGGCGGTCATCAACAGCGCCTCGATCCCCTCGACGCTAGCCGCGCCGCGGTGGACCGCCTCGGCCTGTAGCTTGGTGTGGCCGAAGCCGCTGTGATAGACGATAACTACTCTGCTCATCTCTCTTCTCCAGTCTGTTGTTTGGTGCCGAGTCCCAGCATGCGACGCAGGGTTCGGTCACGGTCGATAAAGTGGTGTTTCAGTGCCGCCGCTGCGTGCAGCAGGGCGGTACCAATCAAAATAGATGCAAGCCAGAGGTGGATTAATCCGGCGATATCCTCCTGCTTGTCGATGCCGCTGATCGTCGCCGGGATGG
Organism: Solemya pervernicosa gill symbiont; assembly: GCF_002020875.1. NCBI lineage: Bacteria > Pseudomonadati > Pseudomonadota > Gammaproteobacteria > Solemya pervernicosa gill symbiont. Next base: position 6,658 of record NZ_MPRL01000055.1, read on the forward strand.
TGAAGAGACCGAACACCTCCACCCCGCGCCCATCAGCGGTCGAGATCAGGTAGCCGCTCACCATCACTGCGAAGAGCAGCAGATAGATCACTGCATGGACCCGTTTGGCGAGCACGCGCTCCCACGGCGCATGGCTCGCCAGCGGCTCGGGGTGTCGGTCGATCCGGCGCCAGATCAGCCGCGCCACGATAAGCACAAAGAGCAGCACACCGATACTGCGGTGCAGATCGGGCCAGCTGCGATAACCGGGGTCGTAGTAGGTGAGACCGGTCATATAGAGCCCCAGCCCGAACAGACCGAAGACCGCCACGGCGGTGAGCCAATGGAAGCCGATCGCCAGCCAACCCCAATCGTTAAAGCTGTTGCGCCAAGCCATCGATTACCCCTCCACCGTGCCGAAGTGACCGGCGCGGTAGTCGGCAAAGGCCTGCTGAATCTCCGCCTCGGCATTCATCACAAAGGGGCCATGACGGGCCACCGGCTCATTGAACGGCTTGCCAGCAACCAGTAGAAAACGTGAGTCTGCAGTACTCTCCAGCACCACGCCGTCTCCCTCGCCCAACACGGCCAGACTTCCGGCAGCCAGCTCGGTCCCGGCCACCTCAAGCGGCCCCGCCATCACATAGACAAAGGCGTTATGACCCAGTGGAATCTGCTCCTCGTAGTGGCTTCCGGCGGGTAGTGACACATCGAGATAGAGCGGCTGGGCGGCGATCTGGTGCACCGCGCCCTCGGTTCCCTGCAGGGTGGTGCCAGCGATTACACGGATCACCGTGCCATCATCATGTTGCTCGACTGGGACCGCTTCAGGCTCGATCTCCTGGTAACGTGGCGTCATCATCTTTTGATCAGCGGGAAGATTGACCCACAGCTGGAAGCCATCCATCAGCCCGTCTATCTGCTCCGGCATCTCTGAGTGTTCGATACCGCTACCGGCGGTCATCCACTGCACCCCGCCGCTGCGGATCAGACCCTCGTGACCGGCGCTATCTTTGTGGCGCATGTTGCCGTGCAGCAGGTAGGTGACCGTCTCAAAGCCTCGATGCGGATGGGGTGGAAAACCGGCGATGTAGTCGTCGGGATCGTCACTACGAAACTGGTCGAGCAACAGGAAGGGATCGAGCATATTGAGCTCGGGCGAGCCGATCACCCGGCGCAGATTTACACCCGCCCCATCGGAGGTCTCATGACCGACCACCCGCTGCACCACACTGCGAAGCTGCCTGGTTTCAAATCTCTTTGCGCTATCACCCATCGTCCCGCTCCAGATTCCCGATTAACTTGATGGGTTAAAGTATATAGTTGCCAAACAAGGGATAAAGACGATAATCAGGAAATCACTGTCGCTGATTGGAGAACGATAAGAGTGGACCGATTCGATGAGATCGAGACCTTCGTACGCATCGTTGAGACGGGCAGCATCACCGCTGCCGCCAACCAGCTCAACATTGCCAAGTCGGCTGTCAGCCGCCGCCTGCAGGAGCTGGAGAACCGTCTTGGAGTGCAGCTGCTACAGCGCACCACGCGCCGCCTCCATCTCACCGATCCGGGACAGGAGCTCTACCAGCGCGGGCTACGGCTGCTGCACGATCTGGAGGAAACCGAGCAGCAGATCATCAGCGGCCAGCAGGCGCTGCAGGGGCCACTGCGTATCAGCGCACCGATCGCCTTCAGCGTTAACCACCTCGGTTCGATGATCAACACCTTTCTCGCCCAACACCCCAATGTAGAGTTCGACCTGCAGCTCGATGATCGTGAGATCAACATGGTTGAAGAGGGGATCGACGTCACCCTGCGGGTCGGTCGGCTGGAGGATTCGAGCCTGATCGCCAAGCGCATCGCGCCGATCAACTTCCTGCTCTGTGCCGCACCCGCCTACCTTGAAAAGCATGGCGAACCGACCTGTGCCGTCGCGCTCGCCGATCACGATGCAATCGGTTACACCCTCAGCCCTGAGGGTCGCAGCTGACCGCTCACCACCCCCAACGGTGAGCAGGTGAAGGCGACTCCCCGTCTGCGCATGCTCTCCAATAACGGCAACATGATCCTCAACGCCACCATCGCCGGTCGTGGTATTTCACTGCTGCCAACGTTCGAATGTCATGCGGCAATCTCGAGCGGCGAACTGGTTCCGATCATGCTCGATCACAGCATCATCCAGCTCAACCTCTACGCACTCTACCTCTCACGCCGCCATCTGCCGGTACGGGTACGCACCTTCATCGACTTCATTGCCGAGCAGCTCAGCGGCACCCCACCGTGGGATCAGGAGCTGGGTGAATATCTACCGAAGTAGCCCGGATGAAACGAAGTGCAATCCGGGAGTGACAGCTGAGGAGTGAGCTTCGATCCCCCGGATTGCGCGCTGCTCCATCCGGGCTACATTTGACCACCATTTAGCACCTCTTCAGAACACCCTACATCTCCTATGCGGAGTCGGGAACAGGCATCTGATCGAATATTCTGATAGCTTTTTACCGCATCTTCCGAAAAAGAGACCAGATAGTTAATAGATCATAAGGATTTATCATGAATGATGGCCTAAAGGTCGGTCTGCACTACCAGCACAGATTCACCGTACCGGCGAACAAAACCGTGCCGTCGCTCTACCCGGAGTCGGCCGAGTTCGTCGAGATGCCCGAGGTCTTTGCCACCGGCTTTCTGGTTGGATTGTTGGAGTGGGCCTGCATTCTGGCACTCAAGCCCCACCTCGACTGGCCCGCCGAGCAGAGCGTCGGCACCCACATCGATGTCAGCCACCATGCGGCCACCCCGCCAGGGCTGGAGGTAACAGTAGACGTGGAGCTGATCGGGGTTGAGGGTCGCAAGCTCGCCTTCTCAGTCGAGGCTCACGATGGCATCGACCTTATCTCTATAGGCAGACACGAACGCTTTATCATCAACCGTGAGAAGTTCGACGCCGGGGTGGCCAGCAAGACCTCGAAGTAGAGAGGCAACCTACGGCTGTTAGCAGATGAAGCACGGATGGAGCAGCGCGGAATCCGGGGATCGCTATCTTCCGGGCCACCCTAAAGGACTCGAACCTACAGCGCATCGCGCAGCGCTACATCCGGGCTACATGCTGTCCGGCACCCCAGACAGATCCGTTTAACTTAGATACCGAAGACAAATCCTGAAGGAACAGAGAACATCATGGTATTAAGTACTGCAGTAGAGTTCATTCGAATGACAATCACCCCATTGGTGATGCTGACCGTCACACTGGGAATGATCAGTATCTGGGTAGCCAGTCTGCGTGCACACGCCCTTCTATGGGGTGGGGTGGGGTGGTGCGCTGTTACTGGCGCTATTTAGCGACCTCATCTTCTACTATCTCTATCTAAGTGGTGATGAATGCGGATCGGGTTGTGGCATCGGCATGGCCGCCGTGATGTATATCATCTGCGGCGGCGGCATTATCGTCGGCACCATAGCGACTCTTTCGCTCACTCTCTTTCGCTGGAAAAAACGTTCTCACGCATAAACATCGCCCGATCTTCATGAACTGATCAGGTGCGTGGCTGCCCACGCATGGCTGCTGATATACTGCGCCAATTCCAAATAACAGCAGCGAACAACCCTTATGAGCGACACAACCGTAGAGAAACCGTGGACCGGACGTTTCAACGAGCCGACCAATGCCTTTGTTGAGGCCTTTGGCGCCTCGGTCGGATTCGACCAGCGCATGTACAAGCAGGACATCGCCGGTTCCGTCGCACACGCCAAGATGCTCGCCTCGGTCGGTGTGCTCACCGATGAGGAGCGCGACACCATTCTTGAGGGGCTCACCGAGATCGAGGGCGAGATCGAGCGCGGTGAGTTCGAGTGGTCGATCGCACTCGAAGATGTGCACATGAACATCGAGAAGCGCCTCACCGACAAGATCGGTATGGCAGGCAAAAAGCTGCACACCGGCCGTTCGCGCAACGACCAGGTCGCCACCGACGTGCGCCTCTACCTGCGTGCCGAGATCGACACGGCGATCGCCCCCGAACTGAAACGACTACAGCTTGCCCTAATCGAGCTGGCCGAGCGCGAGGCCGAGACCATCATGCCCGGCTTCACCCACCTGCAGACCGCCCAGCCGATCACCTTCGGCCACCACATGCTGGCGTGGAACGAGATGCTGCAGCGCGACTCTGAACGTCTCGCCGACTGCCGCAAACGGGTCAACATCATGCCGCTCGGCTCCGCCGCGCTGGCTGGCACCACCTACCCGATCGACCGCGACTTCACCGCCAGGGAGCTCGGCTTCGACATGCCGTGCCGCAACTCGCTCGACGGTGTATCAGATCGCGACTTCGCCATCGAATTCCTCAGCTGGGCCTCGATCATGCTGATGCACATGTCGCGCTTCTCCGAAGAGCTGATCCTCTGGACCTCCAGCCAGTTCGACTGGGTCGACCTCGGCGACTCCTTCTGCACCGGCTCCTCCATCATGCCGCAGAAGAAGAATCCCGACGTCCCCGAACTGGTACGCGGCAAGACCGGCCGCATCTTCGGTAGCCTCTCTTCAATGCTGATGATCATGAAGGGGCAGCCACTCGCCTATAACAAGGACAACCAGGAGGACAAAGAGCCGCTCTTCGACGCCATCGATACAGTGAAGGGTTGTCTCAAGGTCTACGCCGACATGATGGCGCAGATCGAGCTCAAACGAGAGAACATGCGCGAAGCGGCCCTGCGCGGCTTCTCCACCGCCACCGATCTGGCCGACTACCTGGTTCGTAACGGCGTACCGTTCCGTGATGCCCACGAAGTCGTCGGAAAGGCCGTTGCCCTCGGCGTGGAGACCAAACGCGATCTCTCCGAGATGTCACTGGAGGAGCTGCAGGGATTCAGTGATGCGATTAAGGATGATGTGTTTGATTACTTGACGTTGGAGGGGTCGGTGGGGGCCAGGGATCATATTGGTGGAACGGCGCCAGAGAGGGTTAGATGCGCTGCAAAGATGGCAGCGGAGCTACTAATTAACTAGTTACAGGAATTAATACACCTCTATTGAGGATCTTTTATATATTTTAATCATTAACTTGGAATACAAGCATCATAGAGCGACAATGACAAGGGTATATTTTGGATACCATCATAGTAAAAGAAATTGTATTACATCGTTTTAAACAGTATCGAGATAAAAAGATCTCTCCTCCTGATAGCTTTTGCCTTCTTGCAGGTTCAAACAATTCAGGCAAATCATCTTTTATGCAGGCTTTTGCTTTATGGGAATATTGTAAGTCCGTAATCGAATACGAATTTGGTTCCGATGGCCTGATAAATGACTTTATCGGAAAAAAACAAGGCGTTGGAATCAGCAGTGAAGACTTTCTTCCAATAAACATCCCTTCTTTAAAACATCTTTGGACAAATCTTAGAGTTAGCCCAGAACAAGATTCAAAAGGGAATAAGGAGTTGGATGGTTACACTCTTTGGATTGAAGTTAGATGGACGAATTCAAGCTTCGAAGAAGACAGGTTATTAAGGTTTTCCTTATCTCTTGCCAATGAACGGCTATTTGTAAAAACAACGCTATCAAATATAGCAAACAATGAAAGCATCCCAAAAATCGCATACATTCCGCCATTCGCAGGAATATTAAATAGAGAGCCATTCCATACAAAAGCCATGCGAGCGAGACTAATTGGTCAAGGCTTGAGCGGCTCGGTCATGAGAAACACATTACTTGAACTCTATAAACGCAACCAGGATAAACGCGTAGAACTCAAAGGTGAATTAGATCGCATACCCAAGAAATCACTTAAAGAGCTCAGGGAAACAGATCACTGGGAGCATTTACTTGAAATCATACGAGGTATGTTTGGCGTTGAATTGATGGTCCATGATTTCAATGAAGATTATCACAGCTATATCCGAGTTGAATACTGGAAAGGTAAATATAACAACACAAAAACAAAATTTGAAAAACATAAAGGCTTCAATAAGCGAGACATAATGGTCGAGGGAAGTTGTTTTTTACAACTCCTTAATGTCATTTCACTCGCTCTAGATCCTTCTTACCACGTTATATTTTTAGATGAACCTGACGCGCATTTACACTCTTCACTTCAATTCTCTCTTTTAGAAGAGCTAGAACACTTGGCAACCAAATACAATAAACAAATATTATTCGCCACCCATTCCACCGAACTAATTTCTTCAGTCCCCCCTCAGAGAATAATGAAGTTTGAAAAGGGAAAGGTGAAAGTTTTAACAGACGAAAGCCAAAAAACAACTTTAATAACTGGCCTAGGTAGCGAGTACTCACCAAAACTTCACCAACTTCAAAAATCCAAAAAAATATTATTTGTTGAAAATGAATCTGATTCATCAGCAATCAAACTATTTTCAGAAACCTTAGGCACCCCAATATCAAAAGACATTGTAATTTGGCCATGGCCAGGAAAACATGGAGAAAGGGGGAAGTTATTCACCCAATTGAAGCAACAGATCCCAGAACTTAAAGGCTTGAGCATAAGAGACCGTGACAATCAAGACTTTGCAACAATCACGGAATCATTAGTGGACAAATCAAATACGGGATGGGAATCCCAAGGATTGATAGTGAGAACATGGAGGTTTAGATATATTGAAACCTACCTATTGAGACCATCAGCGATAGCAAGAGCCGCCAAAACAACGAAAGATATAATTGTAGATCATGCGCGCGAATTTTCCGTTGAGCTATCCGACTTCGATGTTACAAAAATACCACTTGCACTACGCGAATTACCATCCAAACCTCTTCTAACAGAGGGATGTACCTGCCTGACAGTGAAGCATGGAATAACAAAATATGATATCGCAAAAGAAATGCATAAAGATGAAATTCACGTTGATATAAGAATGATTATTAAAGAAATTAATTCACTTTAAATAGTCCGTAGGTTGGGTTGAGCGCGCATCCGCGAAGCGAGGGAGTACCCTTGGGGTGAAGCGACACCCAACAAATGCCTGCACTCTAACCACTTCACCCTTGGCGGGTTTCCCTAAAGGAATCGATCCTCTGGTTCATCGCGCTGCGCTCAACCCGCCCTACGTAAAACCAAACCTCAAACGACAAGAATGTCGATGCCTGAAACTATTCGTAATTTTGTGCCGTGTGGTTGTTACTTCTTTACCGTCACTTTGGCTGACCGCTCCTCTTCGTTACTGACCGGCCATATTGATCGGCTGCGTGATGCTGTCTGTTATGTGAAGCTGTGCCACCCTTTCACGATCGATGCCTGGGTGGTGCTGCCCGAACATCTGCATGCAATGGAATCTTTTCGTCGCGCCATGTAGCCCGGATGAAGTGAAACGCAATCCGGGGAGACCTCCAATAATTTCCCGGATTGCACGTTGCTCCATCCGGGCTACATTCTGCACTCCTACCCAACGGCTATAAACAGAGACCACCAACAATCACCCGGATTGCGTTTCACTTCATCCGGGATACTTTTACTTTTGTTTAAACATAATCTGGAGAACATGGATGGTTCTTTATCGGCGTAACCGCGTTGATGGTGGGAGTTACTTCTTTACCGCCACACTGAGAGATCGATCTTCTGAGCTACTGGTTCGCCATGTCGATCTGTTAAGAGATGCATTTTCAACCACGCTTCTAAAGCGACCCTTTACGATTGATGCCATGGTTATACTCCCTGATCACCTTCACACGATCTGGACATTACCAGAGGGTGAATCGGACTACCCTGGCCGATGGAAGGCGATCAAGGCACGTTTTACACGCACACTTCGGCAACAATCACGCTTCCAATCATCACCCTGGCAATCTCGCTATTGGGAGCACACGATCCGCGATAACGACGATTGGCAACGGCATTTCGATTACATCCACTACAACCCGGTGAAACACGGTTACGTCACCTCACCCCTGGATTGGCCCTATAGCTCATTCGCCAAGGCCGTGCGTGACGGGCTCTATCATGAGGATTGGGGACGAGAGATACCGTCTTCGATTCAAAGAATGTCGATTGAATGACAGGTAGCCCGGATGAAGTGAAACGTAATCCGGGGAGAACTCTATTCAATTCCCGGATTGCGCGTTGCTTCATCCGGGCTACATGAATTTGATTCACCCTACGCATTGATTCCCTCTCTGCGTCTATACTTGGGGGATACCTATAATTACAACGCAGGAAACCCATGGCAGCAGGCTACCTTCTGAACGGCACCCTCATCGTAATGGCGATGATCGTCATCTACTTCCTCCGCCACCCTCGCCTCTCGAAGAGCGAATCGTGGCAGGCAACGCTCACTCCGCTCTCTTCGATTATCGGTAGCGGTTTTCTGATCATGGCGCCGCTGCTCGCCAGCGTGGTGGGGCCGTTGTCCCCACTCGCTGTAGTGGCCATCGTGATACTCGCCTACTCAATCGGTACGGTAATTCGCTTCAATATCCTCCATGTCGAACCACGCATGCTCGAGGGGAGTCTCTGCGCGATCACCCATAAGATCGAGATGATCGGCAACATCGCCCTCTGCATGGCCTACATGGTGGCGGTCGCCTTCTACCTCTCACTGCTCTCCTCATTCCTGCTCAACTATCTTGAGATCCAGAACCTCTTCGCCGAACGAATGCTGACCTCCTCCATTATCGCCTTCATCGCAGTGGTCGGTTATATCAAGGGGCTGGGCGGGCTGGAGAAGTTGGAGGCGGTCTCAATGACGATACAACTCGCCATCGTCGGGGCGCTGCTGCTCGGGCTGTTTGTTTACGGCCTCAATTTCATGAACTCCGATGAGGCGCTTGAACTCAACTACCAGGAGCGTGAGTGGACGACGCAGCTACGCATCATGGCCGGTGCGCTGCTGGTGGTGCAGGGGTTTGAGACCTCCCGTTTTCTCGGCACCAAGTACTCACCCGAGGTAAGGGTGATTACGATGCGCCGGGCGCAGATCATCTCCGGTGTGCTCTACGTGCTGGCGGTGGTGGCGCTGCTGCCGGTGGTACAGCACCTCGATCTGATGAACGTGAAGCTGGCCAACATCGTCCACGTGACCGGGCTGGTGGCGGTGGTGCTACCGGTGATGCTGATCGCCGCGGCGATCATGAGCCAGTTCAGCGCCGCAGTGGCCGATACCGGAGGCGCCGGTGGGCTGATGTACCAGAACAGCGGCAGCCGCTTCTCAACCGAGATCAGCTACGTTGCCATCTCAATCGCCGCCATCGTGCTGGTCTGGTCGACCGACCTGCTACACATCATCACCCTCGCCTCACAGGCATTCGCCATCTACTACTTCCTGCAAGCGGTGCTGGCGCTCAATTTCTGCTATCACGACTGTGAGCCGGGGAAGCGTATGACGATATGGATGCGCATTCTGTTCCTGACGCTGGCGGTGCTGCTGCTGGCAGTGGTCTTCTTTGCTATTCCGGCGGAGTAGGTGCTATGTGTAATGAAGGCAATTAAGTAGGTAGCCCGGATGGAGTGAATCGCAATCCGAGGGCGTCACCAATCCAGTGGATGTCTCCAGTTATTTCCCGGATTGCCCTAAAGGGCGCGTACCTCCGGTACATCGCGCCTGGCCCAACCTACCCTAATCTACCGTGGAGTATTGAGAGACTTTTCCGATGCAGAGAGTGACCCGCTGGGCCGCACTGATACTGGCCTACCTCTTTCTGGCGCTGGCGATCATAGGGATTGTGCTGCCCGGCCTACCGACCGTCCCCTTCCTGCTGCTGACTGCATGGTTTGCAGCCCGAGGTTCCGAGCGGCTACACCGCTGGCTCTACGCCCATCCGCACTTTGGGAAACTTCTGATCGACTGGGAGCAGCAGGGGGCTGTCTCGCGCACCAGCAAGGTGATTGCCGTGATCCTGCTCACGGCAAGCTGGATCATCATGTATCTGCAGATCGAGAACCGCTGGGTATCGACTGGGCTGGCGCTGCTCTTTATCACCATCATCGGCTTTTTGCTGAGTCGGCCTGAGCCCAGCGACGGCGAACGGGGGGAGATGTAGGGTGGGTTGAGCTTAGCGCGATGAACCGTAGGTTCACGTCCTTTAGGGAAACCCAACAAACACCAAATTCCCCAACCGCATCGGCATTGGGTGGGTTCGCTCCACCCCAAGGGTACTTACTCGCTTCACTCAGGCCATGCTCAACCCACCCTACGGATGGAGAGCAACAGGTAGCAGAGTTGAAATTCACGATGTGGATGCCATCTATGGGTGATTACAGACAACAACAGATCCGAGAGAGACGAATATGGCAAACGAACCGTTAATTGTAGAGGTCGGTGCATCCGGCTTCGATAAATACGTGATTCAGAACTCCCACCAGCTTCCGGTGGTGGTGGAGTTCATGGCGATGTGGTCGGGGCCGTGCATGGCGATGGCCGATACACTGCACGATCTAGCCACCGAGTTTGCCGGTCAGTTCGTCTTTGCCAAGGTCGATATCGACGAGCAGCCGGAGCTGGTGGAGCAGTTCGGCGTGGAGAACGTGCCCGCGCTACGAGTCTTCAACAAGGGCGAGGTGACCTTCTCTGAGCAGGGGCAGTTTCAGGAGGAGGAGCTTCGGATGCTACTCAAGGGAATGGGCATCTTCAGCAGGTCTGAGGAGCTCAGGGAGCAAGCGCGTGCCAAGCACATGGCCGGTGAGACCAGCGAGGCGATCGTGATGATGTCGCAGGCGATCCAGATGGACCCGGCCAATACCCGCGTGGCGATGGATATGGTGCAGATCTTCATCGACATCGGCGAGATGGAGCAGGCCACCGGCCTCTTCAACAAGCTGCCCGACAGCGACAAGGAGAGCGAGATGAGCAAGTCGCTCACCGGCCAGCTCACCTTCGCCGACCTCGCATCGAATACCGAGGGTGCCGAGGCGCTGCAGCAGCGGCTCTCCGACAATAGCGACGACCTCGACGCCCGCTTCGATCTGGCCATCTGCCATGTCGCCGCCCACGACTACGACAGCGCTATCGATCAGCTCTTCACCGTGCTGCAGGCCGATCCCGACTACAAGAACGGTGCGGCGAAGGAGATGATCATCACCGTCACCAATATGCTCGACCCCAACAATGCCGAGCTGGCCGGTAAGTACCGGCAGCGACTTGCGAGCCTGCTGAACGGTTAGTCTGTTCAGTTATGATGGGCACGCTTTGCTTTGCCCATCCTACGTATTAGCCACTCAATACCAACAAACCACTCAGGAAGAGATCATGGACAGCGAGCTGGCCAAACAGCTGATTGGAATGGCCGAGGAGGATCAGCGCCAACTCAAGCGGCTGTTTGAGTCGGGCGAGCTCCCTTCCGAGCACTACCACCCTGCAATGCAGTCCCTGCATGAAAAAAACGTTGCGTCACTTAAGAGCATCATCGACAAACACGGCTGGCCCGGAATCTCTCTTGTGGGCCCCGATGCTGCCAAGGCGGCATGGTTAATTACGCAACACTCAGTATCCAACACCCAATTTATGTCTGATGCCGCACTGCTTATGAGCAACGCACACGCCAATGATGATATCGAAGGCTGGCAACTGGCTTTTCTTGAAGATCGACTGCAGACACTCTCAGGCAAAGATCAGATCTACGGAACCCAATTCGACGTTGATGCTGATGGCTGGCCAATCCCTTTTCCCATTGCAGACCCGGAGGGTGTAGATAAACGCCGCAGGGCGCTTGGCCTCAACACTCTGGAGGAGCGGCTGCAGGAGATGGTTTCCGCCGAGAGGCGACGACGTGAGCAGGAGAGCTCATCGTAACTACCAAGCCGTGCTGCCACGGCTAATATCTGTTCAGTACGTTAAGATGGGCACGCTGCGCTTTGCCCATCCTACGTATGTGTGTGCATTGGATATTGTTGGATATCTCGGTGCTGGCTCATTGATGGGCGCGCCGCGCATTGCCCATCCTACGGTGTGATTGGTTGGTTAAAGCTTCGTAGTTTCAAACCAAGGTAGGATGGGCAAAGCGTAGCGTGCCCATCACATCAACCCTCAGGATGAGGATGCTCGATATGGAATATCGTCGTAACTTCGAAGCCGGTGGTACCTATTTCTTCACCGTCGTCACGCAATCACGACAACCCATCCTCATCGATAATATCGATCTGCTGCGTGCCGCCTTCGTGCACACCCGCAAACGCTACCCCTTCGAAATCGATGCCGTTGTTGTTCTCCCCGATCACCTGCACACAATCTGGAATCTCCCGAGAGGGGATGATGACTATGCACGCCGCTGGATGGTGCTGAAACGGAAATTTTCTTCACCGCTCTCTTCTGCAACATTGAACAGGTCTCAGCGTCGAAAACGTGAGAAAGGGGTCTGGCAGCGTCGCTACTGGGAGCACACTATCCGTGATGAGAGAGATTGGCGCCACCATCTCGATTACATCCACTACAACCCGGTCAAACACGGTTACGTGCAGGCACCCAGGGATTGGCCCTACAGTTCATTTATGCGAGCTGTAGGCGATGGGTTGTACGAACCGGATTGGGGGATGGAAATTCCGGCAGGGGTAGCTGATGTTGAGTATGAGTGATGGGGTTATGAAGAGGATCGCGATCGCCAAATGGCCGGGGAGTCGCTATTTTTGCGGAAGCTTGTTTTGGGCATCCAAGCCCAAGCAAGCGGCAAATACTTAACGCGACCGTTTATGCCTACGGCGCCCCGATATCGCGGACTAACCGCCTTCGCTTCGCTATCCATGGCGGTCAGCGGATGAGCTGGTTCCCCTTAAGCCTCACTACGCGCTGATCGCCACTGTCGATCTGGTCATCATTCGCTAGGAGCATGAGGATGCGGCTTCTGTTCTCTTTGGGCGCTGTCTCCACCGCGGCGCACTGATGTCTGACGGCCATGTGAGTGGTAACGATCTTGTCTGTGGTCTGCACGGCTGGGATTACGACTATAAAACCGGTGTCAGCGCCTATAACCCATCAGAGAAACTGGCACGCTTCGCGTCCTGGGTGGATGAGGATGAGATCGAGGCGTGGGCCTGCGACCATCCGCACCCCTACGACCGCGACGCTTATCAGGGTCTCTACAAGGATCTGCACGGCACCGTAGACGAACCCCACACCCAATATATCCAGCACCTGGCAGAGCACGGCCTGTCGAAGGCCGGCCACCATGGTCGCATTAGCGCCATGGGTGTGCCTCGCGACCAATTGCCGAAGTGGGAGGATATTCAGATTCTCACCGCACAGCTGCACCGGGTTCCGCTGCTCGATGAGGCCGCGGTGGCCACAGAGGCTGTGATCGGCCCCAACGCCAATCGACCATTGATACTTGAACGACCCCTACTGGTCTCCGACATGAGCTTTGGTGCCCTCTCCGAGGAGGCGAAGGTTGCACTGGCGATGGGTGCAGAGCTGGCGGGCACCGGCATCTGCTCCGGTGAGGGCGGCATGCTGCCGAGTGAACAGGCGGCCAACTCACGCTATCTCTATGAGCTCGCCTCGGCGCGCTTCGGTTATTCGATGGAGAAGGTTCAGCGCTGTCAGGCGTTCCACTTCAAGTGCGGGCAGGGGGCGAAGACCGGCACCGGCGGCCATCTGCCGGGTTGCAAGGTGAAGGGCAAGATTGCCGAGGTACGCGGACTGGTCGAGGGTGAGGCGGCGATCTCTCCACCACGCTTTCCCGACTGGGAACATGTGGAAGATTACCGCGCCTTTGCCGAGGAGGTGCGCGAGGCGACCGACGGTATTCCGATCGGGGTAAAGCTCTCGGCACAACATATCGAGCGCGATATCGAGGCGGCGCTACAGATCGGTGTCGACTACATCATTCTCGATGGTCGCGGCGGTGGCACCGGTGCCGCCCCACTGCTGTTTCGCGACAATATCTCGGTACCGACCATCCCGGCACTGGCGCGTGCCCGTCGCTATCTCGACCAGCAGGGACGCGGCGATGTATCACTGATCATTACCGGTGGACTGCGACTTCCGGTCGATTTTATCAAGGCGCTGGCGCTGGGTGCCGATGCCATCGCCCTCTCCAACTCGGCCATTCAGGCGATCGGCTGTCTCGGTATGCGCGCCTGCCATACCAATAACTGCCCGGTGGGTATCGCCACCCAGCAACCGCACCTGCGCCAACGGCTGAAGATCGAGAAGGGGGCGGAGCAGCTGAACAACTTCTTTCGCGCCTCAACCGAGCTGATGCAGGTGATGGCGCGCGCCTGCGGCCACGACCACCTGAATCAATTCTGCATTGACGACCTGACTAGCTGGCAGCGTGAGATGGCCCACCTCGCGGGCGTCGCCTATGGTGGCGTATCACTTTGAGCAACCCAGCAGCTTTACGAACGCTGCTTCGACACCTGCTAACGATTCAGTTCGAATCCGAATCGACCACAGCGCTTGTAAATCGCCCTGTAACTATCTACATTCGGTAGCCCTAATTTATCGCAACCAACTGACAGAACTGACAAAACGAGATGAAAAACAGCCTGCCTTTACCACAAGAGAAGAAACTCAATGTTGTCGTGCGAATCGAGCCGGGCTGTCTTGGGCCGGAGGGCCGAGAGACCGTCGAGGAGTTCTGCAATTTCGCACAGCTTGAGGTTGAAGATCTCGACTCCGACTTTGTCCACTGGGAGCTTTCGCCGCGCCATGATAAGACGCTTCCTGAGATGCAGTACATGGTTAATGAAAAATCCCTGACACACGATAAGGCGGACAAATATTTAGGGATCTTTGATAAAAGCCTGAACGAATTTGAAGCGCACATTCATGACAAACTCGCCCTGCTGATCGACGACTACCTGGCATTAAGAGCGAGCTAACCATCCACACCACACTACCGATCGACAGGGAGCGTTACATTGGAAATCTGGTTGGTTGCTTTTATCGGCGGACTCGTCGGCTCGGTACTGATGGATATCACCGAGGCACAGCTCAGTAAGGTTGGTATCAGTAGCGGTGTAACGGGTGCCTACGTTGGTCGCTGGGCTCACAGCCTGTTATCTGGTCTGTTTTTTCATCGAGATATTGCCACCACCGATCCCGTAGCGAATGAGCTTCGAATTGGGCAGCTGTTCCATTTTATTATCGGTGGCGGTGTAGTTGCGCTCTTCTACCCTTTGCTGCTGATGATCACCGGGATTGGCCTCTCTACTAATCATCTGCTGATGGCATCAATCTTCGGTCTGCTCACGAGCGCACTTCCCTGGTTTATTCTGATGCCCTCGTTTGGCTGGGGGCTCTTTGGTTTTAAAACGCCTTTTAGTTCGAGACCTATTCTCTCGCCCCTGCTATCTCACATTCCATATGGATTTGGCATTGGCGCAACACTCCTCATCTACTATGAACTGTTGAGTTAAAAAGCTAACAGACCACATACTCAGACAGCCCCACTCTGTTTTATTTTCAGCTCGATCGCACACCTGACAGGCGCGAAGGTTCTTGCTCTCTACATCGACTACCCGCCTGCTTGCATGCCCTCATTGGGCTTACCAATATCAACCCCAAATCGAAATCGCCTGTAACAAGATGTTGATTTAATCATCCCTTCCTCGTTGAAACAGAACCGCTTTCACCCCTCTGATATCGGATATATGATTGGGGTTCGTTCGTATCATCGCCACCCAGGGTTTGATAATGAGACAGCTCACTACCGCTCTTCTTCTCCCTCAGCTTGCTACGACGATCTGGATCTCACTCCGATCGTTCGCCTGTTTATAGGGTCACGGCTATCACTACTACCGAGATAACCTGCGACAGCTGTGATGCTGCCTGCTGTCGCCTTCAGGTCATTCTGGTTGATGACAACCGGGTGCCTGAGACGATGACCGAGCAGAGCAGCTGGGGTGGTGAGGTAATGCTACGAAGAGACGACGGCTGGTGTACTGCGCTCGATCGTACCACCATGCTCTGCACAATCTATGATGATCGCCCACAGATCTGTCGTGACTTCGAGATGGGCAGCGTCGAGTGCATCAACGAACGTGATGCCTCCTTCTCCCTGCTATAGCATTCATACGACACACTAAAATCCGTTACGAACCATCAGATTGAACCGCATATTTGTGCGGAACTTTTTGACTCTTTTCCGCCTCCAAGCCTATCCAGGCTTGCGCTTATCAAGCACTGAACAGACATAGTGAATCCATCAATACGAACAGGGACTTGATACAGAAATGATGTCGTCAATGCGTGAATTTTTTAAGCTCGAATCTTCCAGCGGCATCATCCTTGTCGTCGCTGCCATCTTAGCGATGATCATGGCCAACTCACCGTTGGCAATCTACTACAACATGTTGATCGAGATGCCGGTTGAGGTTCGTGTTGGACCACTCGAACTCGCCAAGCCACTGCTGCTGTGGATTAACGATGGCCTGATGGCGGTCTTCTTTTTCCTTGTCGGCCTGGAGCTAAAACGCGAACTGCTCGAAGGTGAGCTCAAACAGATTGGTAACGTCGTGCTACCCGGCCTTGCCGCCGTTGGCGGAATGGTAGTGCCCGCTCTCTTCTATCTACTCTTTAATCAGGACAACACCACCGCCATGCAGGGCTGGGCCATTCCCACCGCGACCGATATCGCCTTCGCACTCGGCGTGCTCTCGCTGCTGGGAAAACGTGTACCGATCTCCCTGAAGATCTTTCTCGTTAGCCTGGCGATCTTTGATGATATGGGTGCGATCATTATTATCGCTATCTTCTATACCGCCGATATCTCTCTGCTCTCGATGATGATTGCTGCTTCCTGCCTGGTTGGCCTCTTTATTCTCAACCGCCGTGGCACCAGCGAGATGACACCCTATATTCTGCTCGGCACCATTATGTGGGTTGCTGTACTTAAATCTGGGGTTCATGCCACTCTGGCCGGTGTCGCATTGGCACTCTTCATCCCGATGAAGAGCCGTCACAATCCCGGCCAATCACTACTCAAACAGATGGAACACGATCTACACGGGGCCGTCGCATTCTTTATCCTGCCGCTGTTTGCCTTTGCCAACGCGGGTATATCACTCGAGGGTATCGGCCTCTCCCAGCTACTCCATCCCGTGCCGCTAGGTATTGCCACCGGACTCTTCTTTGGCAAACAGATTGGTGTGTTTCTCTTCTGCTGGCTGGGGATCAAGCTGGGGCTGGCACGCCTGCCCAGCGACATCAGCTGGGGCATGCTCTATGGTGTCTCGCTGATCACCGGTATCGGTTTCACCATGAGCCTCTTCGTCGGCTCACTCGCTTTTGAGGAGACCGGCATAAATATGCTCTTCGATGAGCGCCTCGGTATCATCATCGGCTCACTGCTCTCTGCGGTATGCGGTTACTTTGTACTTCGTCATACACTTCCTAAATAGGGTGGCTCTATTTTTCGATTTACAAATTTGTGCAACCAATCACACCACTCTCTCTCATCATGAGCTATCTGTTTATATAACCGAGCAAATTGGAACACTATTTGCTGTGATCAATATAAGCAGACAGAGCCGACCATTTTTTGACGTCGGCACAGGAGGCAGAGATGAGTCCAGATACTCGAGAATTTCTCGACCGGGTTGCCTGCATCGCTCAGGCCAACGTCAACTACCTGCACAACAAGGAGCACTCCGAACGCTCACTTGATGATGAGGGTTCCGCCCTGCTAATGAGCGCCTACCTGGAACTCTACGATCAGTTCATGGGCACAGAGGCACGTACCACTACGCCCTCTTCGTTTGCCTACGCTGCAGCCGAAAGCTGCTGCACCATGCGACGCACGCTTGAGCAGCTACCTAAACATGATAGGGGAGTCGCTATTTTTGCGAGAGTTTGTTTTGGGCATCCAAGCCCAAGCAAACAGCAAAAACTTCACGCGACCGTTTATGCCTGCGGCGCCCGGAGTGATGAAGAGCACGGTCTCTTCACCCTGATGCTCGGCTTTATGTTTATGTTCAAACACCTCTATGTAGTGAAAGGGTAAGAGGGCACCAAACTCTCCCACGGCAACCGATTCGCCTCCCTTCCACCACTGCGTGGAAGGGGACGCAAATCACATCGATAGCTCAATGAAACTTATTTGCTAACATGGCATCTACATTCACGACTTTATAAATACATGTGGACCAAACAGATGCGCAAACTAATCACAATCACCCTTCTCTCACTTTCACTCTCATCCATCCCCGCCCTCTCTCACGCAGAGGAGAGTGCCTGGGAGAAGACCAAAGATGGCAGCAAGCAGGCGTGGGAAGGGGTGAAGCAGGGCTCTGGCGAAGTATGGGAAGAGGTTAAAGAGGAGTCTAAAGAGGGCTGGGAGGCGACTAAAGAGGGATCTGGCAAGGTATGGGAGGATGTAAAGGAGGGCTCGAAGGAGGGTTGGAAAGCAACCACTGAAGCCTCTAAAGACGTCGCTAAGAGCACCGAGAAGGAGTCCAAGAGTCTCTGGCAGTCGTTCCTTGATCTCTTTGAGTAAACCGACGTAGAGCTATTCAGTAATTCTGTGTGGCCGATAACAGATGGGTTATCGGCCACACCTGCTCAACACTTCTCTTGCCCGAACTCTCGGACCCACAGCTGGCGCGGAACTTCTCTCAAGCCACCTCAATCGACCATATAGCTTGTTTTTTATAAGGTATATCGCAGAATTTTCAACAACCTATACCACTTTTTCGATATTGGACGCTCTCCCAGATTGCGACATAATGAGGCATGACTATTTAAAGAACCATTCAGGTTACACTTTAATAACACCATCTGGCGTAGCCAATTATGAGCAGTGAGACTCAATCCGCAGAGACAGACCAGTCATTGGAGAAGCTGCTCTCCAGTATCTACGGACTGGTCGCCTATCTCGACTGTGACTGTAATTTCATCAAAGTTAATAAGGCCTACGCTGAAGCCGATGGACACGAACCCTCCTTTTTCATCGGCAAGAATCATTTCGAGCTCTATCCTCATGCAGAGAATGAGGCAATATTCCGCCGCGTTATCAAGAGCGGAGAACCCTATCCGGGGAGTCGCTATTTTTGCGGAAGCTTGTTTTGGGCATCCAAGCCCAAGCAAGCGGCAAATACTTAACGCGACCGTTTATGCCTGCGGCGCCCCGACTATCGCGGACTAACCGCCTTCGCTTCGCTATCCATGGCGGTCAGCGTTGGTGTGCGTTGGGATGAGTCTCCACAAGGACGTGGTCCGGTCGGCACGGCCATTCGTACCGGTGAGGCGCAGCTCTACAAGATCAGTGATCTGCGCTTTAAGCCGTGGCAGTGCGCTGCACAAAAGTATGGTCTAGCGTCGGTCTATTCGTTGCCACTCACCATCAAGGGTGAGGTATATGGTGCACTCACGCTCTACTCCAATCTGGAACAGGTTTTCGACAATGAGGCTGAAATCACACGTATCACCAGTATTGCCAACCGCCTCCGCATCGCCTCCGACACCTCGATTAATCAGCAGCATCAGCGTCTGTTAGGTGCTGCACTCTCGGCGGCGGGTAGCGGTGTCATCATCACTGAGCGTGACGGCAAAATCGTCTGGGTAAATGAGTCGTTCTGTAAACAGAGTGGCTACAGTGAGAGTCAGGCAATCGGCCAGACACCACGCATTCTAAAATCACATCAACATGACAACGACTACTACGCAGAGCTGTGGAATACGATATTGAATGGTAAACGCTGGGCCTCTGAAACAGTGGAGCGTCATATTGACGGCTCCCACTACATCGTCAGCCAGACAATCACTCCCATCTTCGATAATGCAGGTGAAATCAGCCACTTCATCGCCATCCACGAAGACATTACTGCACAGAAAGAGGCACAGGAGCGGATCGAGTATCTCGCTCACCACGATGGGCTCACCGGTATTCCTAACCGTGCACTCTTCTACGACCGACTCGAACACACCATCTCACTGACAAAACGTGAAAAAGGCACCTTTGCACTGATGTTCCTCGATCTGGATCGTTTCAAACCGATCAACGATACCTACGGACATACGATAGGTGATCAGCTGCTACAGGAGGTCGCACAGCGCATCGGTTCGGTTTTACGTGAGAGCGATACTGTGGCACGACTCGGCGGCGATGAGTTCACTGTAATACTGCCCACTATCAATGATGAACATGAGGCGTTTAAGGTTGGTAAAAAACTCTCCGAGGCAATTTCCGCTCCCTATCAACTCGGTGATCAGGAGATTATCACCAGCGCCAGCATAGGTATCGCAATCTACCCCGAGCACGGCACCAGCGATATTGAACTCATAACCGCTGCCGACTCAGCCATGTATAGCGCCAAGGAGACTGGTCGACACTGCATCGCTCTTGCCTCTATTTAGTGCTCTTCAATAGCTTCGTCGCCAAACACTATTGTGTTTAATCGCCAAGCCGTTACGCTCTACCTCCTAACAGTATTTCAAACTTCCACCATGACATCGGCTCGTAACGTACGAGGCGATATATTCAATGTTCTCCAACAAGAGTTAATAAGCAATGAGTGATCTCGCAGCAGCTATGACCAAGGCACGCCAGTACGGTATTGGCGAATATCTGGAACTTCTTGGAGAACTCTCTCAAGAGTCACAACGCAAAGGAAAGCTTGAACGAAAAACCAAAGAACTGATTACACTGGGTATTGCACTGGCCAAGGGGTGTAACCGCTGCATCACGATTCATACCCAGGCAGCGAAGCAGCTCGGTGCAAAAAACAAGGAGCTGCGTGAGGTCAACAAGGTACTGCTGTTTCTTAACGCCAGTCCTGCCGACAAAAATGAAGACCTTTGGCGAGAGTGGAAGGATTCGTGGGCGGTCTTTTCCGCCTCCAAGGGTGCGATTAACCGCAAACATCGTGAACTGATTGGACTTGGCATCGGTATCGTACGTCAGCAGAAGCGACACATTGAACTGCATACCAAGGCCGCCTACAAGATTGGTGTAACTCCCGAGGCGATCTTTGAGGTGATGCCGATCGCGCTCCTGATGGACGGCGCGCCTGCGCTCTCTCAAATCCCACACCTGGTCAACCAGATCGATAAATTAACTTCTTGATATGACACCCGCTATCAATATCGCCAAAGACGCCAAGAACGCGTTTACGATTCATGAGTATCAACACGACCCAAAGCATGAATCCTTTGGTCTGGAGGCCGCGGAGAAGCTAGGCGTCGATCAGCAGCGTGTTTTTAAAACACTGGTAGTCAAACTCGACAACTGTGATCTGGCCATTGGTGTTTTACCCGTCTCCACCCTATTGAGCATGAAGACCGTGGCTAAATCCCTGGGTGCTAAACGTGCCGAGATGGCCAGTCAGTCCGATGCTGAGCGCGCAACGGGCTATCTACTCGGTGGCATCAGTCCATTGGGACAAAAGCGTCGTTTGAAGAGCGTTATCGATCAGAGTGCACAGCAATATCAGACCATCTACGTAAGCGCGGGTCGCAGGGGTCTTGAGATTGAGCTTGCACCAAATGATCTCTGCAGACTCGCAAGTGCCTCATTCGCTGCAATCACACAATGAAACCAGCCCAAAAAAACAGACATCTCTTTAACGTGACTACTTTCAGTTAAAAAAAGGGACTGACAGCTCAGCACCACCAGCCCCAATAAAACTACAACTCACCACAATCAAACACTCATCAGCTATAAGCATAACCAGTAGTGCACTAACAAAACCTTTATATTGCCAACACCTCCACTCGATAGTGACTAACAATCAAAAACAATCATGCACACGAGTGAGTAGAAGATATAAACGTAGCACCAACACTCTCTTCGTCAAGCCGTCTCTACACGTCACCATTTAATAACACCAAGAAATTAGTCGTATATTTCTAGTCGACCCATCTCGATTGGACTATATTCATCAACACTTCCCTGCCAATCAACCTGTTTCGAGATTGAAATATGAATGAACATGAGAAGATCAATTACGTGGAACTACCCGCTAGAGACATCGAGTCTACCAAGCACTTTTTCACAAATGTCTTCGACTGGTCATTTGTCGATTACGGTCCAGATTACGTCGCCTTCTCAAATGCGGGTATAGCGGGTGGTTTCTATCGTGCTGATCTTTCATCGTCTACTGAGAACGGCAGCTCACTGATTGTCTTCTATAGCGACGACCTGGAGCAGACCCAGGCAAAGATTGAAAAGGCTGGGGGCTCAACGATTAAACCAATCTTCCTCTTCCCCGGCGGGCGGAGATTTCATTTCGCCGACCCCAACGGCAATGAGTTTGCCGTCTGGTCTGAGATCAATAGCTAGCAGCCCATCAACTCGAGATAACGAGCTATGTGCAGTGACCTCCATGTGGGCAGCTGTTTATACCGACAATATGGTAGAACGGGCACCAACCCACCAGCGCTGTGATGATCGGTACAACACCAATCCAACCCCAGATGCCGATTGTTCCGCTCATCGCCAGTGCGATCAGGATGATACCAATAGCCAGTCTGGCCACCTTGTCGAGTGAGCCTACATTCATCTTCATGACAACCACCTCCTCGTGCGGGTACCATGTAACGTGAATATAGCTGAATGACTTGGTTCAAACTTCAAAATACCCCTGTAATTCCTGTACTTATTTACTCACCAACAAACTTGAAATTTAAAACATCGAGATATGATTACACTTATCAACACCCTTTCTGCCATTGGCCAATCCGACTTTAAACAGACCTTCAAACAGGAGGTTGAGCAGCTCGACGCAAAGTTACTACCACTGCAGGAGGGTTTGTCACTCAGCTCCTACGTGAGCGAAGAGCCGTTCAGTGCCGTACCACTCTCAGTGAACGAAGAAGCTGATGTTATTACGGTAAAATCCGGGATCTTCTACTCGGGCATCATTGCCGGCTGCAGCTGCTCCGATGACCCTACACCCAATGACAAGCAGAACGAGTATTGTGAAATTCAATTCATCATCGATCGTCATAGCGGTGAAACCAGCGTCACGTTGCTCGACGATTAACTGCTCGTCTACACTCATATGATTCTATCGCTACGCGAGGGATGGACATGCTGAGACCTTGGCCACTAATTACCACCGCTGTATTACTGTTCGCTCTTGGTGGAAATATCACTGCTGGCGAGCTTGAAACGGGTGCTTGTCATACACCCAGCGCGAACACCGATCTACGCCACTGTAACTTCAATGGACGTGACCTGAGCGGTTCGGGGAGTCGCTATTTTTGCGGAAGCTTGTTTTGGGCATCCAAGCCCAAGCAAGCGGCAAATACTTAACGCGACCGTTTATGCCTACGGCGCCCCGAACGGCTGGATGGCGTCGATTTCGCCAACGCTCGCCTCTTCAACTGCAATCTCTCTGGCGCAAGTCTGCAGCATGCCAATCTCAAATGGGCAGCGTTAGATGGTTGCACCATCATCGGTGCCGACTTCACAGATGCCGATCTATTCCACACCACCTTTGATGAGGGCGTACTTGATGGCAGTAAATTCACCCGTGCCAATATGTTTGGTGCCAACCTGAATCTGGTCACGGCACGTAATGTCGATTTCAGCAATGCCTACATGAAGGATATTGCGATGGAGGAGAGCGATCTCAGCGGCAGTAAATTCAAAGGTTGTTTCATGCAACGCGCCGTATTGATCAATGCACAGCTCACCAATACCAACTTCTTTACCGCAGTCCTGACTGGCGGTGCCCTGGAGGGGAGTAACTTCACCAACGCCGATCTAACTCGCGCACTCATTAACGGCGTACGCCTCGATCACGCCCTGCTTGTTGATACCGACCTGCTCAATGCGCGCTTTGTAAATTCAGTCTTGCTAAACACCGATTTCACCAGTGCCCGGAACATGCCTGAACATCTTAGATTAATGTTAGAATCACGCACTCGATAACCACTCTGCTCATGTGAACTACACGGTCGTAATATCAATAACATTGTAAGCATTCACTTTCTTACACAGTGATATATAGACCCTAAACCTTTTAGAGCAGACACCAAACGAAACAACAATAATGAAATATTACCTGCGACGCATATCTGCTTTTTACCGAGGTAACTTTGCCAACCACGGAGTGCTTGGCGTTATTCGCACTACCTTTGCGCTACTCATAATGGCACTCGTGCCAATTGCATCTCAACTCGGTTCTCGCGGCAAACACTGCCCCTGCTGCGGTTGGCAAGGCGCCAGATTCATGCCATTTCTCGCAACGGGCTACATCTCATTCAACAGACGCTGTCCAAAGTGCCAAAGTGCGCCCCGACACCGTGCGCATCGAATCTTTTACGAAAAGAACTTGGACCTTATGCATCAGAAGGGAAAACTTCTCTATTTTGCACCAGAAAGTAACATCGACTATCTGCAAACCAATGACGGACTCGAGATAAAGACATCAAATTACCCGGACGGTGAGGCCGATCTCCACCTAGACATAATGAATATGTCGATTCCTGATAACTCCTTCGACTACATCATCTGTCACCGCGTAATCGAACACCTACCCGATGACAGGTACGGCATGAAGGAGTTCTATAGAATTCTCAAACCTGGTGGAATCGCCGTAATTTCTGTGCCAATCAACCTGGACATGCAGGAGAGCATCGAATATGGCGAAGCCAATCCACTTGAAAATGAGCACTTTTATCACTACGGACTAGATTTTTCTTCCCGGATCCCACAGGAATTTGTTATCCAGAGTCACAAATTTACAGATACCTTCTCGGAGAGCGAATTCGATCGACTCTCTCTGTTGGAGGATTATATATTTGTCTGTAAAAAGCCCCCAGCAAACGAATAGATAAAACTAATCCTTCCAGTAACCCTTATTACCTGCCACACCCTGTGCATCAGCGGCTATCGCCTCTGCCTCATCACGACTACTGACACCACCCAGTGCGTATAGCGGTAGTGTTGTTGCTGCCGCAATCTGTTTAAGACCCTGCCAACCGATCGGTTCTATATCGGGGTGCGCCTTGGTGTATCGGACCGGTGAGAGCACGCCAAAGCTGGCCCCAATCGCCTCACCCTGCTGCAGACCTTCTAACGTATGTGCCGATACTGCGATCAGGTATCGTTTACTCAGTGGTCTTTGTTTGCACTGCTTAAGCGCCTTGCTATCGAGGTGTAATCCATCTGCACCCAGCTTCTCAACCAGTTCAGCATTACCCGTCAGCAGTACCTTACAGTCGTAACTGCGTGCCAGCACAACAACCCGTTCGGCCAACGATGCGTAGGCCTCTTCACTGTAACCCTTCGCCTTAAGCTGCATCAGTCGCGTTCCCGCCTGAAGGCTCTTCTCGACGCCCTCGATAAATGCCGCTTCATCCTCCGGGCTCGGTGTGATCAGGTAGTGAGTGGGTAGTGTCATGATTGAGTGCTCTCTATTAACAAATTCTGCTGCATAGTATTGAGTTATCATGCCCATATAAAGCACCCAACCCAAGTCGATAGATGGAACACCAGAGATGAACAATTCAAACTCCACCAAGTTCTGGCTCGGCAACGCCGTACTCGCCGTCGCACTGATCATGCTGCTCTTCATGGGTGCTATCTGGGAGGCAATGGGGGGTGCCGCGATGGGACTCTGGATCGCACTGGTGATCGCCGGGGTCTACCTGCTATCAGGCAAGGGCGGAGGCGGCCCCAACATGCCGGAATGAGTCCAATCTCAGACCCCGTATCGTCCACAAAATTCAGGGGTTATTCGCACTATTCGTCGGCTGACATTGTGTTATCGTCTGGTGTTCACAACTAGACCAACAGATGCTGGAGCCGACATGAAAAACACCTTCGATTCTCCCCTTCCCGATAGCAACGGTTTTTTTGGCGAGTATGGTGGTAGCTTCATTCCACCGCAGCTACAGACCATCATGGATGAGATCACCGAGGCCTATCTTGAGATTCGCAAGGACCCCGGGTTTCAGAAGGAGCTGGCGCGTCTCTATCGCCACTATGTCGGCCGCCCCAGCCCGATCTTCCATGCCGCCAGCCTCTCAGAGAAGTACGGCGCTGATATCTACCTCAAGCGTGAAGATCTCAACCACACCGGCGCGCACAAGATTAACCACTGCCTCGGCGAGGCACTGCTCTGTAAGAAGATGGGCAAGAAGAAGCTGATTGCAGAGACCGGTGCCGGACAGCACGGCGTGGCTCTGGCCACCGCTGCTGCATTGGTCGGACTGGAGTGCGACATCTACATGGGTGAGGTCGACATCGCCAAGGAGCACCCCAACGTGGTGCGCATGCAGATACTCGGCGCCAAGGTGATTCCCGCTACCCACGGCCGCAAGACGCTCAAGGAGGCGGTCGACGCTGCATTCGAAGGCTACATGCAGGATCCCGTCAATCAGTTCTATGCGATCGGCTCAGTCGTTGGTCCCCACCCCTTCCCGATGATGGTACGCGACTTCCAGTCGATCGTCGGTAACGAGGCGAAGGAGCAGATGCAGGAGCTGACCGGCGGCCTACCCGACAACATCGTCGCCTGTGTCGGTGGTGGCAGTAACGCGATGGGTATCTTCACCGCCTTCCTCGATGATGATTCGGTCAAACTACACGGCGTTGAACCTGCCGGCCACGGTGTGGAGAAGGATGGTGACCACGCCGCCACCATCACCAAGGGAAAGCCCGGTGTCATGCACGGTTTTAAATCGTACATGCTGCAGGATGAGGCAGGTGAACCGCAGGAGGTCTACTCGGTCGCCAGCGGACTCGACTACCCCTCGGTCGGTCCGCAGCATAGCTACCTGAAGGATATCGATCGCTGCAACTATGAGCACATCGACGACAAGGAGGCGATCGATGCCTTTTTCGAACTGGCCCGTGAAGAGGGCATTATCCCGGCAATCGAGTCAGCACACGCTATCGCCTTTGCCATCAAGCTGGCACAGCGTGGCGAGAAGGGTTCGATCCTGATCAACCTCTCGGGTCGCGGTGACAAGGATATCGACTTTGTTGTTGAGAACTACGGCAAGGATTACGGTATTACCAATCGTATGTAGTTAATATGCAGGTCCATCTGATTGGATTCACATCAGATGGACCTCTTCACCACCATCAAGGCGAAATTATTATCGCATCTATTTAACTGAACCAAACCAACTCCGGTAACTTGTCCCAATCACCGATCCGGTCTATAACCAATCTCGTTACAACTTCATAAATATATAATCACCTCACACTCGACTCTCTACTTGAGAAGATTGCGGCAACAAATACATAAGGTTGAATAATGGTCAGCTATTTATTGAAATCGGGGAGTCGCTATTTTTGCGGAAGCTTGTTTTGGGCATCCAAGCCCAAGCAAGCGGCAAATACTTAACGCGACCGTTTATGCCTACGGCGCCCCTCCATGGCGGTCAGCGACGGTGGTTCCCACACTCTTTCTTACTGCCTGCATAATTACACCGTTACAGGCCGATGAGATTAATTTACAACCTGGCATGTGGCAGTGGACAACCAAGATGGAGATACCCGGTATGACGATGCAGGTTCCTCCGGTTGTGCACAGTGGCTGCATCAACCGTGAAGACCTTGTCCCCACCAATCAAAATCAGCACGGCGATTGCACCATTACCGACCAGACCATCAGCAATAGTCAGGTGACCTGGACCGTGAACTGTTCATCACCACAGGGCAGCTCAACGATGAACGGTGTAATGAACTACAGCGGCGATACGGCACAGGGAACTATGAATGTCATCGCGCAGGGGATGACCATGAATTCAACCATCTCCGGAGAGCGGACAGGTGGCTGCGCCAACTAATCTTTCTCTTAAACAATAAAAAAGCCCGGCAATGCCGGGCTTTTTTATTGTTCCGATTTAATTAGAAATCGCCTTCAGCGCCTCGCTTCATGATATCGAGGATGATCTCCTTAACCTTAATCGCCTCTGCCTTCAGCTCTGCCGGCAGTGGCTCGCCACCGTGAATCATCAGATCCATATCGAGCGCGTAGAGCCACAGCTTGCCCTGCTTGTCCTCAATCATGGTGATGCGACAGGGTAGATAAGCGGAGAAGGCATCACTGTAGTCGAGCATCATTGCCGCCGTCAGTGAGTTACAGAACATGAAAATCTTGGCGTATCGGTAGGGCTTTCCGCTCTTCGCCTCAACATCTTTATAGAGTGGCAACTCACCGACATTTGAGATGTTGTGCTCATTAGCGACAAATTTCATCGTCTCCTCAACCTCATCGGCGCTCATGCCTTCCGCCACCGGCACCTTCCAGATCGTCGCCTCAGCAGCATTGCGCGTCTCGATGATCTTCTCACCCATCGCCATGTAGGTATCAAGCGCCTTCGGGTCGAACTGCTCCAGCTCCTGATTGACGCGATTCGTTCCAACAACAGCAACGATGACAGCGGCCAGTCCGACCAGTGCAAACAGGTTGATGATTAATCTCATGACTACTCCTCAGTTAGGTGGTGACACGCCGTCCGATGCAGCGCACCATTCAAGGGCACAATCTTCTTATTGTTGACCTATTTTCCGGGTCAGACCAGTGACAATAACTGACGCTCACGACTGCCAGCGGTCACTATTCCGACCAAATCAGGCGGTTATTATGGTGTGATCTGCACTATTTTGGTAGCTGGGGAAAACCCGAGCAACCCGCTCCATCAGCCAAATCACTCTATTCCGCTATACTGCCCACCCCATTCAAACCCTGCAACGGATGACCCCATGAACCGAGAAGCTGAACAACTCACCAAACGTCATCAAGAGCTGACACACTCTGAGATGCTTAAGGTCACCTCACATGTGCAGCGTGAATCGGGAGAGTGGATCATCAACACCGTGATGATTGAGGGATATGACGTCCCCTTCAAGTACAAACGCAAACAGCGCTACAAGGATCTCAAGGGCCAGCGCGTCAATATGACTTACTACCCAGCCACCGTGACTGTTTCAGGCATCGAATTCGAAGTGATGAATGTAGTGCGCATTAAGGTCTCCTGAAGCCCACATTCCTACCTGATGATAGGTTTATACTCGCCACATGTCCGAACTCGATCTCAGCCAACAACGTACCCTGATCAACCATCTGCATAGTCAGCTGGCGAGTGGTGAAGAGGCCGAGCTAATCGAGACCCACATCTCCTGGGTGATCCTGGCAGGTGACTACGCCTATAAACTGAAAAAATCGATCGACTTCGGATTTCTAGACTACTCCACACTCGAAAAGCGTCGTCGCCAGTGCGAGGCCGAGCTGCGCCTAAACAACCGTACTGCCGCCAATATCTATCTCGATGTGGTCGCAATCGGTGGCCAAACCGATGCACCGTTGATTGATCAACAACCCGCCATTGAATACATGGTAAAGATGCACCGCTTCCCACAACATGCGCTCTTCAGCCAACAGCTTAAGCAGAAGCGGCTCAAACCAAACCACATCGATTTACTCGCCGAGCAGGTCGCCGAATTCCATCGCACCACTGAGCGTGCAGCCGAAGACTCTGAGTTCGGCACCCCCAAGACGCTCTTCCACCCCATTAGTGAGAATTTCGAACAGATTCGTGAACGTATTGATGACCTCGAGTTGTTACAACGACTGCAAAGCGTTGAACAACAAAGCCGCGAGTTCTTCGAAACCCACCAGCCACTCTTTACTCAACGTAAGGCCGATAGCTTTATCCGCGACTGCCACGGCGACCTGCATCTCAACAACATCATCCTGCTGGATGAAAAACCGCAGCTGTTCGACTGCATTGAGTTCAACGCGCGGCTGCGCATTATCGATGTCATAAGCGAGATCGCCTTTCTGGTAATGGATCTTCAGGAGCACGGTGCTGACCATCTGGCCAACCAATTCCTCAACCGCTACCTCGAACTCAGTGGTGACTATGAGGGCGTGCGCCTGCTCCCCTTCTACCTCAGCTACCGCGCCATGGTGCGTGCCAAGGTCGCCACGCTACGAGTCGATCAACCCGGACTCGATTGCAGTGAACGGCAAGCCATCATTGACGACTTCAGCGCCTATCTCAGCCTTGCAGAACGCTACAGTAAAAACACCACACCTCAGCTAATCATTACCCACGGCCTCTCGGGTTCAGGAAAAAGCACCCTGACCAAACCGCTACTGGCGAAGCTCAATGCGATTCGCATTCGCTCCGATGTTGAGCGTAAACGGCTCTTTGGACTCGACGCACTGGCGCACAGCGGTAGCAATATCGGTACAGCGATCTACAGTCGTGACGCAACCGGGCAGACCTACACTCAGCTTGCCAGCCTCACAACGGCTATTCTTGCCGGTGGTTACACGGTTGTTGTCGATGCGACCTTCCTCAAACGCGAGCAGCGTGAGCGCTTCCGCTCACTCGCTACACAACTCAAACTGCCCTTCCATATCATCAGCTTCCAGGCTCCACCCGAGTTATTGAGAAAGTGGGTCACAGAACGTTCTGCACTAGGTAACGACCCCTCGGAGGCCGGTGTCGAGGTGCTTGACGCCCAACTGCACAGCTACCAACCGCTAGAAGACGATGAACTCGATGCAACCATCGTCATCGAGACCGGTAAGCTCCACTGTGCAACGACTATTAGCGAAACGATCATCAATGCCATTGAGCCTTAAAAAGATCGCCAAGTTTTTTATCAATCCGATCCGTCATCCCTTTCGCCACTGGACGGCAGAGTATCTGCGTGCTCCCCGATTTCCTCATTATCGGCGCGATGAAGTCGGGCACCACCAGCCTCTATCAATATCTGATTCAACACCCCCAGATAAAGCGGGCTCAGCGTAAGGAGGTTCACTATTTCAATAGTGGTCGTATCAACGCTGGGGATACCTACAAACTGGGCGAGAAATGGTACCGCAGCCACTTTCCGCTACGCATGGAGATGAGGGGAAAAATTTGTGGGGAGGCGACACCGATGTACCTGCTCTATCCCCACGTCCCAGCACGTATCCATCAGACGAAACCCGACACCAAGCTGATCCTGCTACTGAGAAACTCCACCGAACGTGCAATCTCACACTACTTCCATGAGATAAATCGGGATTGCGAGGTACTCCCTATCATGGAGGCACTTGAAGCTGAAGATAGTCGACTTGAGAAAAGCCTAAATACGAACAACTTTCAGTCAAACGAATATCGATGTCACGCCTATAAACTACGCGGCCACTACCGTAAACAGATTGAGCGATATCTCCAGTTCTTTGACCGCGAGCAGCTACTGATTCTCAACAGTGAGCGCCTCTTTACTCAACCGGAAGAGACTCTTCGAGAGGTCTACCAATTCCTGGACGTCGATGATGGCTACAAGATTCCTGACCTGAAACCGCGCAATGTCGGAACCCGACGTACTGTAGTGAATGCGGAGGTCTACGATTACCTTAACCGCTATTTTGCGCCCCACAACGAGGCACTATTTGAGCTGCTCGGTGAGCGGTACGACTGGTAAGACTAGGCCGCCTGTAGAAGCGCGGTAATGGTCGACAGCTCACGTTCTTTACGAACCTGCTCAAACAACAGGCTCGCCTCGCCACCCTGCTGCTCACTCCACATACCGAGCCACTGCTTGATGCGAGTTGCCGCACCACGTTGATTCTCGGCATCGGCCATCATTTCGGCCAGCTCAATCACCAGTGCACGCTGCTCAGACCACGCGACTTCAGAGACCTCTTCACCCGCCTCACTCTGGTGCAGATGCTGCGCCAGATAGGGGTTGTGCACCGCACCACGTCCGACCATGAAGTGATCGCAACCACTGATCTCACGACACTGGCGGAAGCTCTCAACATCGTTGATATCACCGTTGGCCACCACCGGGAAGCTGACCGCCTCTCTGATCTTTGCCAGCCACTCCCAGCGCGCCGGAGCACGGTAGCCGTCGGCACGGGTGCGTGCATGTACGGTGATCAGATCGGCACCTGCCGCCTCGATTCCCTGCGCGATCTCCACTGCATGGTCGGGATGGTCATAACCGAGGCGAATCTTGGCCGTCACCGGTATCTCGGCGGCCACCGCACGGCGGACCTCAGCCGTGATCTCATTGATACGCTCCGGCTCCTCCAGCAGTGATGCACCAACACGCTTTTTGTTAACCGTCTTCGAAGGGCAACCAAAGTTGAGATCGATACCCAGTGCGCCATGTTCAACCACACGCACTGCGTTACCGGCCAGCACTGACGGATCGTTACCCATCAGCTGCACCACCACCGGTGTACCTGAATCGGTACGGCCACCCTGCTTCAACTCAGGTACAGAACGATGGAAGACGCGCCGCGGAAACACCCGATCGGTAACCCGAATAAACTCACTCACACACCAATCGTAGTGACCGATACGGGTCAGGATCTTGCGCAGGTAGGGGTCGATTAGCCCCTCCATCGGGGCGAGCAGCAGTTTCATCGCTTCACATCTATTTGAATCGACAACGATTCAGTCCATCAATTGGGTTCGGGCCGCTATTCTATGCCCGCCGCTGCACCACAACCAGTCTCTGGCAAAGCGACAGTAGTCGACTACGCTTGTTGGGTATAGAGCACCATCTGTACTCATAGCTTCAACAACACCTCAGAGGAGAGTGAAGATGCCTCAAACCTACCAGTCGATTACCGTCAACGCACCCATTGAGCGTGTATGGGGGCAGCTCAGTAACTTCCACGATATGTCCTGGGCACCCCACGTCGTCGAGCGCTGCGATGCGGTCGGCGATAAGACGGGGACCGAACCCGGCGCCCAACGGGTGCTTAATGAGGCGTTCCACGAAACGCTGCTCGAGGTCGATCCGGTCGGTCATCAGCTCCGCTACTCTATCGACGACGGCCCCTCGCCCGTTTCATCCGCCGATGTGCGTAACTATATCGGCACTATCCACCTGGTTGCCGATACCATCAATAACACCACCCTGGTCGAATGGGCCTCCTCATGGGAGTCAGCCAATGATGAAGCGGAGTCGTTCTGTCACGGCATCTATGTGGCTCTGCTAAAAGAGCTCGCCCAACAGTAACCCTGCTAGCCATCGCCCCCAGAAGGGGGCGGTGCCCACTGCTCTGCACCGAATCGGCACGCGCTACCCACATTGCGCTGCACCTGCCGCACACAGTTCCATATAATGGCTCCAACAGAATCACAATTCCGAAGGAGCCGATTGTTGACCGCCACCACACTCAAAGAGAGCATTCGCCTACAGCGTGATGCGCTAAAGGGACTACTCGGGGTATCGATGCTCGAACTGGCCAACCAGTGCGCGGCAGTCATCGGTGAACGCGACAAACTTGAGGCGCTGCTCACCGAGGAGCTACCCAAACTCTCCTACTGCAAACACCTCTATGTGATGGATGTCGCGGGTAATCAGCTCACCGATAATATTCGTAGCACCAGCCCCGACCCCGACCACTTCGGCCGCAACCGTATGGGCCGTCCCTATATGGAAGGGATCGTCGGCATTACCGACTTCAAACTCTCCAACTCCTACATCAGCCGTAACAAAAAACGCCCCTCACTCACCGCCATCCACGCCATCCGCAACGATGCGGGCGAGTTGATCGGCTTCCTCGGTGCCGACTACGACCTGCGCGAGCTGCCACACACAGAACGCATCTACCAGGAGCCAGACAACTGGCGTCAGGTAAAGGGTGACCCTGCAATCCGCGGTGGGCTGTTCCAACAGTGCCGTGTCGATAGCGTGATGGATCAGCAACTCGATGAGGTGCTACCGATCATGACTGAACTGATGAGCGAGCACGGCGTCTTCCACGGAAAGCTCCATTTCTCCAGCAGCCGCGCCACTATCTGGATGGTCGACGATCCCTTCAGCTACCGCATCCTCAGCATTGATGAACTGACCGATCCCAACATCGTGCTCGCCTACCCGCGCCGTCCCTACCATGAGCGCGCTATCGTGCCGACCGATCAGATCGCCCCGGTATTCGAGATGTTCCGCACCCTGCGTTTTGCCGACGAGAACATCTATCTACGTGCCGGCTCCTTAAACGTCATCAACGGCATGGTCGGCCTCAACTTCTCCTGCGACGGCTCCCACTACATGCGTTTCGATGAGTTCCTGGAGAAGAGCTCGGACTTCTGGTTCGGCGCAACCGCCAGCTAATCAGCAATGGGCAAACAGCGTGAGATGAAGTCGGGGCTTGAGCGTCCTGCCATCGAACGAATTGCTCTAGCACTCTCAACGGTTGAACCCCATTTTCCTGTTGATACGTTTACCGACGATGCACTCACTGGATTAAGTGATCTGGAGCTAAAGGCGCGCGTTCACCATCTGATAGAGGTGCTGCATCGCCATCTCCCTGATCACTACCAGGACGTGGCCAAACTGCTTGAACGGGTTCCCAGTGTGTGGGACCACGGCACTGAGGGTGATCCACTCGGTGGCTTCGCTGCCTGGCCGTTGATTGATTACGTAGGGGTGCACGGCCTCAACCATCCCGAAATCTCACTCTCGCTGTTAAGACAGCTCACCCCACTCTTCTCTGCTGAGATGGCGATCCGTCCCTTTATAGAACACCACTACAAACTGACCTATCGCACCCTGCAGAACTGGTGTGATGACGACAACCACCATGTACGCCGACTCGTCTCCGAAGGGAGTCGTCCACGACTCCCATGGGCACCACAGCTGCCCCGCTTTATCGCAGACCCAAACCCCGTGATAGCACTGCTGGAAAGACTCAAAGATGATCATAGCGAGTATGTACGTCGCTCTGTCGCTAACACTCTTAATGATATTTCCAAGGACCACCCCGACACGGTTATCGACACCTGCCGAAACTGGAAAACAGATGCGAGCGCAGAACGAAACTGGATCATTCGCCACGCCACTCGCAGTCTGGTCAAGGCGGGTCATCCCGGCAGCTTTGCACTGCTCGGTCACACCGTGGAACCAGCGTTCTCAACGGCAACACTGCTAGTCGAAAACACCAACATCGCCCTTGGAGATTCGCTGTCATTCAGAGTCGAGATCGAATCGTCCAGCCATGACGATCAGAGTCTGGTCATCGACTACGCCATTCATTTCATGAAGGCCAATGGCAAGCTGAAACCCAAGGTGTTCAAACTCAAAACCGTCAAGCTTCAGCCAGGCGAACGGTTGATTATAGAGCGGCGCCACCCCATCAAACCGATCACCACCCGCCGCTACTACCCCGGCCAGCACGCCGTAGAACTATTGATCAACGGCAAACGTTTCAACCTGGTTAACTTTGAGCTGCAATACTAGTTACGCACTTTAATGCTCAAACGATAGCTGTTTGGTCGGTTGTGAAACATGATAACGTCTATTAATACGCTCACTACGAGCGCTGACAAAAGAGGCGACCTCATCACGACCACCCTGTCGGGTGCCGTTGATCTCGGTAATTTCATTGGTGATGGCGTACTGAAACCAACTACCCTTTTTCTTGCCAGCCTAACTCTCGACCTTCTTAATGCTGTCTACTTTTGTAATCCCAATTCCTGGCATCAACATAGTCCTTATTTACATATACCATCCATTCGCTCCTGAATGCCCACCTGATCAACACGTGGAAATATCATCACCGAGCGATGTAACACCATTTTCAAACCGGACATCAAAATAGTCTGTCTATCGCTACTGAATCTCTTCAATGTAACTCCGGCCGATAGGTGTCTGCACATAACGCTTCTTGCCATCGACCTTGATCCAGAAGTAGTAGTAACCCTTATCAGGTTCGGCCGTTACCTTGCCATCTCTCACCTCCCAGCTCTTCACATGCGAGCCGTCGGCATAGGTCACTCGGTAGTTGCCCTCCAACCAGGTCACACCGAGACGGGATAGTTTGTTCTGCTGCTCTTCGCTGCACGCGACCAGTAGCAAGGCCGCCACGGATATTAGTAACTTTTTTTTCATCTCGAACACCTGCATTCCATCAGTAGACCAGGATCATAACACTCGCTATCCACAATGATTGTTGTGACTATCGACAATGGAGGTGCACTCAACTTTTTGTGATCTATTTATGCAATCACCAGATGACAAACACCACGGGACACTTCTTTGTTATCTGACTCTTCTGATACCATACCCACACATAAAGTGAGATCACAAAGGCCAGCCATTGCACACCACAGACATCATCATTACCTGCATGGGTAGGCTGGAACACCTGCAGCAATCCCTACCGTTAGCCATCACACAGCAGAATAGTCACTGCATCGTCGTTGACTACTCATGCCCCGAAAACAGTGGCGACTGGGTAGAAAATAATCACCCAGACGTTACCGTAGTCAGAGTTCCTGGACAGAATCAATTTAATCTTTCAGCCGCTAGAAATGCCGCCATTGACCACGCCACCGGGGAGTGGCTGCTGTTCATAGATGCAGATGCACTACTCGCACCCAAGTTCATCAGCACGATTTTTAGTCGCATCACGACCGAAAGTGCTCTTCGAACAGACCCAGTCAACGCCGACAAAGAGAAAATGGGCACATTTCTCATCAAACGAAAACTCTTCGATAAAATCGGCGGCTATGATGATGTTATGCAGGGTTGGGGATATGAGGATATTGACCTCTACCTGAGAATGGAGAGAGCGGGTCATCTTCTCTATATCATGTCCGATGAGTTGATCGACACCATCACCCACAGCGACAAGATCCGCACAGACAACTACAAATGGAAGGACGTCAATCTCAGTCGAGGCATCAATAGATACTACGCCAGGATCAAACTGGATATCGAAACCCTGTTACGCAAAGCCCTACCAAAGCAGGAACGATCGAACCTTTACAAGGCACTCATCGACAACATCAGTAAAACCATAGAATTTGGTAAACCATCCAGAATCGAGATCGCACTAGATGCCGAAACCTATCGCGACATTAAACGAAACCGCACACTGATCTACCAGTTTAGTAGAGAGGAAATCAGTACCCTGCTTGCAGCAGAGCAGTAACTGCTATTGCTGATTCAAAATACACTCCCCCTAACGCTCATCACCTCGAAATATAATTACTCATCATGAACTACAAGAGCATCCTCATCGTCACCTATGGACGTAGCGGCTCTACCCTGCTGCAGGGGCTGCTGAACTCAATCGACGACACCATTATTCGCGGTGAGAACTACGATTTCTGTTATGGGCTCTACAAATCCTGGCAGGCCATCAATAGCACCGTGGATCACTACGGCAATCACACACCTGCCAGTTCACCGAATAACCCCTGGTACGGCGCAGAAAATTTCGATCAGCACGCATTCATTGCACAGGCAAAATCGATCGTTCGTACGCAGCTCCTGCCAGCCGATGCATCAACGGACACCGTCTACGGATTCAAAGAGATTCGCTACATGAACCATCTCGATGATCTCGAGGACTATCTTCAATTTCTTAACCGTATATTTCCACAGCCTGCGATTATCTTTAATACACGCAACATCTCAGATGTAATCTCTAGCCAATGGTGGCAATCAAAGGCGGATGTCAGCACACCACTTATCGAACAGGCAACAAAGTTATTTGCAAACTATTGTCTAAATCATTCGAACACCTTTCTCGTCAAGTATGAGGAAATCATCAGCGACCTTGACCACATCAAGCAGCTCTTCTCCTTTCTTGGCGCACCCTTCTCTGAGCATGAGACGTTAAAAGTTCTAAACACTGTGCATAGCTATGGCGCCAAACAGAGCACTCTTGCTCAATCAAGACATATCAGTCAGGAGACACTCTCCCGACAACAGGAATCGCAAACTACCCCAACAATAAAAGGATCACTGGTACTCGAAACAAAAATGGCTGATAAGAGACTTAAAGAGGGTGTAATCATAATTCTGGTTATTCGCGATGAAGCACTACGTCTGCCATGGATTCTGGAGTACTACACCCAACTCAACTGTGCCGGCTTTATTGTTATTGATGACGGATCAACAGATGGTTCTCTTGAAATAGTACGGCCACGCAACGACACCATCATCTATCATGTCAACAATCTTAAGTATGATCAGAGCAGTCACTTTGGTACCGATTGGATAAATGCCATATTGCCGATTCACGCAAAAAACCGCTGGGTGATAAAAGTCGATGCCGACGAACTACTCTGCTGGCCAAACTCGTTAAACGAAGGGTTAAGCGGCCTGACTAAAAAGGCTGAACAGCGCGGAATCACAAGCTTTTTCACCCCGATGATCGATCTCTATGCAGAACAGTCGATATCCTCTTCCGCCCGATATCAGTCGGGCCAACCATTTCAGAAGAGTTGTCACCTTGCCGACCCGGTCGACACCTATGTCGCCAAGTGGCAAACGAATGGTTACCTACGTATTTTCGGCGGCCCACGCATGCGCCACAATCCTGATGAGGGGCTTGGTCCACTAATGACAAAACAGGCGCTATTTTTCTACTCTGATGGCCCACTCAAATTTGCCAATCCACACGCCTTGACAGACCCCCGTCCCTCACCACTGGTGGCACCGCTATTACACTTTAAATTTCTTTCTGACTTTGAAGAGAAATGCGATAAAGCCATTATTGAAAACAAACACTGGAATAATGCATCTGAGTACAGGCAGTACAAGGCAAACAATATATTTGAAATTGAGATGAAAACGGAAGATTCCATTGCCATTAATTCAGATCAGGACTTGCAACCCTACATCAACGCATTCACTGATGTTATCAAACGTGGACCACACCCCTCGCTAAATCAGCATAGTGAAAAGCCATAGGGGAGTCGCTATTTTTGCGAGAGTTTGTTTTGGGCATCCAAGCCCAAGCAAACAGCAAAAACTTCACGCGACCGTTTATGCCTGCGGCGCCCCGGTAAATGTCGATTATTAACCAGAACATGTAGACACCAAAAATCCACTTCTACTGCCTGTAACCTTTAACTCAAACATACTGCCCGGTACACCAGCCCGACGACCAGGCCCACTGCAGGTTATATCCACCTAACCAGCCTGTGACATCGACCACCTCACCGATGAAGTAGAGTCCTTCGACCTTACGTGCAACCATCGTTTTAGATGAGAGCGCATCGCAATCGACACCACCGAGCGTCACTTCCGCAGTACGGTAACCCTCGGTTCCATTAGGTTTTATAACCCACTGTTTAAAACGCCTGATGGTCTCTTCAATCTGTGCTGTCGTCAGCGACTTCAGGGGGCACTCTGCCAACGCTTCTCCAAGGCGAATCGCCACCAGTCGTTTCGGTAAATGCGTACTCAGATAGGTCTTCAGCTGCTGCTGTGGATGTTCAACCAGCGCCCCCTCTAATGACGCAGCAAGATCGGTATCGGGTAGCAGATCGATTTCGATCTCATTACCCGCACTCCAGAATGAGGATATCTGCAGGATCACCGGGCCGCTCAGACCACGATGGGTAAAGAGCAGCTGCTCCCTGAACGACTGATTGTGACAGCTCACCACGCTATCGACGGCAATGCCCGACAGGGTAGAGAGCTCCGCCTTGTCGGCGGGCTGCAGGGTGAAGGGGACCAGTCCGGCACGGGTCGGCCACACCTTGAGACCGAACTGCTCGGCAACCTTGTAGCCGAAGGGAGTTGCACCACTGGTCGGGATTGATAGACCACCGGTTGCGATCACCAGTGACTGACACTGCATCGCACCACTGCTGGTCTGAAGCGCAAAACCACCCTCGGCACGCGAAGTAATATTATCCACTGTGCATTTGAGTCGAACATCGACACTCGCCTTATCACACTCGGCCAGCAGCATTTCGAGAATATCCCTGGCACTCTCATTACAGAAGAGCTGGCCGTGGGAACGTTCGTGGTAGGGGATCTCGTAGCGTTGCACAAGGTCGATGAAATCCCACTGGGTATAGCGACTCAGCGCCGATTTGCAGAAGTGAGGATTGTGCGAGAGATAATTATCGGCCGAGACATCGTAGTTGGTGAAGTTGCAGCGTCCGCCACCGGCCATGCGAATCTTGTTACCCGGCTTGGCCGAGTGATCAAGCACCACCACCGAACGGCCGCGTTTACCCGCTTCGATAGCGCACATCAGGCCCGAGGCGCTGGCACCGACTATCAGGACATCACACGCCTCGGTCGCCACCGGCTATGGCCGTGATCAGGCGTAGTTCTGCTGCAGATAGGCGATAATATCGTTCGACTCGTAGAGCCATTCGGTGGTGCCATCTGCACGTGCAATCTTCAGGCACGGCACCTTCACCGCGCCGCCGCCCTCAAGCAACGCCTCGCGGCAGGGGCCATTGCGCTGTGCATCGCACTGATCGATATTAAGCGAGAGGCGCTTAATCGCCCGGCGCACCTTAATACAGAAGGGACAGGTACGAAACTGGTAGAGGGTAAAGTTTTGCGTCTCTTCGTCGATGCGCTGCTGCTGCTCCCGCTCACGGTCGATGCCCTTCGGCGTCGTCGCCCAGTCCCAGGCAAGTAGCATTGGGCCGACGATCAGGTGAACCAGCTTGAAGAAATATCTGAAAAATAGACGCATATCGATAACCACCTCGAGTGCCAACGCACTCTGCACAAAAAAATCCAAAGCCCTCAGGAGCGGCGGCAATGATAAATGATTTGTCACTACAATGAGAAAAGACCACACACATTACGCGCCTATTCAGCGTTGATTGACTGTCTTTCCAGCCTCAGCCCCCCCTATAATGGCGGCTCAATCCGATACAGGCTCTATCCATGAACATTGTAATGCTCGATAGCGACCAGCTCGCCGGCGAACCCGACTTTCCCGAGGTCGACCTGCCAAAATTTGGCTGGCTGCAGTACACCCATACCCCCAGTGAAGAGACCTCCGAGCGCTGCTGGCGCGGTGATGTGATCGTTTCGGTCTCGACTCCTGTTGATAAAGAGACGATCGATAAGGCGTTCAAGCTGAAGATGATCATCGCTGCCGGTGAGAAGTTCGACCACATCGATATCGAAACGGCTCAGGCGCGCGGCATCAAAATCTGTAACGTACCAGGACTCGACCCGGCCAATTCTGCCGAATCACAGCAGATCTGTGACAGCGTGATTGAGACGATCAATGCGTTGGTCAAGGGTCAGGAGCACAACCGCGTCGCCTGATCGGGCACGCGACTACTCACCATGCCCCACCTACTCTTCAGACTTCGCGGTGTTCCCGAGGATGAGGCGGAGGATATCCGTCGTCTGCTGCACGAACACGCCATCGACTTCTACGAGACATCTGCCGGTAACTGGGGTATCTCGATGCCCGGTATCTGGACCCATGATGGTGACGTCGTAGAAAAGGCAAAATCACTGATCGCCGACTACGAGGTTGAACGGGGTGAACAGATGCAAGCCGAGTATCAGCAGCTGCGTAGCGAGGGACGTCAACGGCGTCTAATTGACCTTATCATCGACGATCCGATGAAGTTCATACTCTATCTTGCCGGTATCTTGCTGGTTCTCTACCTCTCAGTGATGCCGTTCCTTTCGCTCGGTAGCTAAGGCATCTTCAGTGCCCGTTAAAACACGGGGACGAGATGATACCCCTGTGCCTGCCAGCCGATCAGTGAGATAAAACCATCACCCACCAGGGTTAACGCCGGTAGTACCGTCTCATTCTTCACCCCAAACACACGGGTAGCCACCGCACAGATCTCCTGACGAACGCCCAGCTTACCCAGCTCAGCAACGTTCTCGGCAATCTTGTCGTAGCTAACGTTGTTGTCAAAGTAGTCATCCTCATTCGGCTGGCTGGTGAGATACTTCACGCTCGGGCCGATGTAGACGAGGATGAAGTCGGGCTCTACCCCCTGCTTGACCATCCCCGCGTGGGTACCGCGAATCACATCGAGGTAGAAGGCGAGCTTCTTTGCATCGCCGATGTCGACCAGAAAGACCCCTTTGCCCGTCTTCATCTCAGCAAGCGCCGCCGCATCGTCGATTTTTGCCGCCTGTGCAAAGGGAATCGCCATCATCAACAGCGCAAACAGCATCACTACAAACTTTGTCTTAACCATATCTTGTAACCTCATCTCACTTCGCCACCGGCTGCAGGTCGACCACCGAACAGCTCGTTTTTCTGAATGAGAGGCAATCCACCTCACCCGGTACGCACTCGTAGGCGCACGCCATCTGCTGCAACTCGACCCAATCCTCATCGCCATAGGCGAAGCGGGGCAGGTTCTGCGGATAGAAGACGCAGCCAAAACACCACTGCTCCTGCGCGTCTGTCATCTCTGCTAATTCACCCACTCTTTACACCTCTCATACGGCGACTGCCCGCCACGCACTCTGCCAGGACTCATCGAGGTACTCCGCCAACGGTCGCTCCAGGATGCCGTCCAGATGCAGCGAGATCATTCGCAGCGGTCCGCCAAACAGCATTGCCGAGAGCACCATCGGGTCACCCGATCGCACCACGCCCTCTTCGATGCCACTGGCCACCAGTTCGCGCATCTTGTTGAAGGGTCGTGATGAGCAGATCGGCGGCTCATTGGGCATGAACTCGCGGTGACGGGCCGAGAGCATGAAGGCCATTACTCGCGGTTGTTCGCTCGCCATCTGGAACAGCAGCGCTACAACGGCACGACACTGCGCCTCAGCACCCTCGTTATTGGCATCGATATGCGCCAACTTATCGTCCATCTGCGCCAATAAGTCACTAAACAGCGCCCTTGCCACTCCCTCCTTATCCTTGAAGTGGTGGTAGATCGAACCGGTACTCACACCCGACGCCTTCACAATATCGGGCACGGCAGTATTGAAATAACCACGCTCACTAAATAACTCAAGCGCTGCGGCGAGGATCCGCTCTCGGGTTGTCAGCTTCGTTTCACTCATGGATCGATACTATAACGAACATTCGATCTAGTCAATCAGACAGAGGGTGATCTGTCGCTAAGCGGCAAGATCACTGCGTTACTCTGCCGTCATCCGCCAAGGTGTGAGAGAATGGCCGCCGATTTTATTCCCGGCGTCGCGTCGCTTCGATTGCGCACCGTTACCACCCGCAACAGACAGACTGGAACAACACCTTGATCACCACAGCCAATATCACCATGCAGTTCGGGCCCAAGCCCCTCTTTGAAAACATCTCGGTCAAATTCGGCGAGGGCAACCGCTACGGCCTGATCGGCGCTAACGGCTGCGGCAAGTCGACCTTTATGAAGATCCTCACCGGGGAGCTGGAGTCGAGTGCCGGAAACATCAGCTACGACCCCAATGAGCGTCTCGGCAAACTGGGCCAGGATCAGTTTGCCTTTGAGGAGCACACGGTGATCGATACCGTGATCATGGGCCACAAAGAGCTATGGGCAGTGAAAGAGGAGCGCGACCGCATCTACTCCCTGCCTGAGATGAGCGAGGAAGAGGGGATGAAGGTCGCCGAGCTGGAGGTGGAGTTTGCCGAGCTTGATGGCTACACCGCTGAATCGCGAGCCGGTGAGCTGCTGCTCGGTGTGGGCATTCCACTTGAGCAGCACAACGGCCCGATGAGCGCCGTCGCTCCCGGTTGGAAGCTGCGTGTGCTGCTGGTACAGGCGCTCTTCGCCGATCCCGATATCCTGCTGCTCGATGAGCCGACCAATAACCTCGATATCAACGCCATCCGTTGGCTCGAGGGAGTTATCAACTCACGCAACTCGACCA
This sequence comes from Solemya pervernicosa gill symbiont, assembly GCF_002020875.1. Taxonomy (NCBI): domain Bacteria; kingdom Pseudomonadati; phylum Pseudomonadota; class Gammaproteobacteria; species Solemya pervernicosa gill symbiont. The sequence continues at coordinate 50,009 of NZ_MPRL01000055.1, forward strand.
TGATCATCATCTCGCATGACCGCCACTTCCTGAACAGCGTCTGCACCCACATGGCCGATCTCGACTACGGTGAGCTGCGCATCTACCCCGGCAACTACGACGAGTACATGACCGCCTCAACCCAGGCCCGTGATCGTCTGCTCTCCGATAATGCCAAGAAGAAGGCGCAGATTGCCGAGCTGCAATCGTTTGTCAGCCGCTTCTCTGCCAACGCCTCGAAGGCAAAACAGGCGACCTCGCGTGCCAAGCAGATCGATAAGATCCAGCTCGAGGATGTGAAACCCTCCAGCCGCGTAAACCCCTTCATCCGCTTTGAGCAGGAGAAGAAGCTCTACCGTCTCGCCTTCGAGGTTGAGGGTCTCACCAAGGGCTACGATGAAGGGCCGCTGCTCAAGGATTTCGACATGAGTGTTGAGGTCGGTGAACGCATCGCCATTATCGGTCCCAACGGTATCGGCAAGACCACCTTGCTACGCACCCTCTTTAATGATCTCGAGCCCGACGACGGACATGTGAAGTGGTCGGAGAACTCCAACATCGGTTACTTCGGTCAGGATCATTCCGACGATTTCGCCAACGACATGAGCCTGATCGACTGGATGGGGCTATGGGGACGCGAGGGTGATGACGAGCAGGTGATTCGCGGCACCCTTGGCCGCCTGCTCTTCTCGCAGAAGGAGATCGACAAGTCGGTGAAGGTGATCTCCGGTGGTGAGCAGGGCCGCATGTTATTCGGCAAGCTGATCCTGCAGAAACCCAACATCATGTTGATGGATGAGCCGACCAACCACCTCGACATGGAGTCGATCGAATCACTCAACCTGGCACTGGAGAACTACCCCGGCACACTGCTCTTCGTCAGCCACGATCGTGAGTTCGTCTCCTCACTCGCCACCCGCATTCTCGAAATGACCCCCGATGGCATCGTCGACTTCCGTGGAAATTACGACGAGTACCTGAGCAGCCAGGGCATCGAGGGCTAGCAGGAGGCAGGTGCCGGAGTCGGCATTAACTCCGGCCCCTTCACCTACACTGCATCAAGATGAACACACTCTTCTCCATCGTCGAATCACCCACCCACCCCAACTTCTCGTCGCTCTACCACGAGCTGGGGCTGGAGGTGATCACGCTCAACTCACAGCGTAAGGCGATCAGCCAGCTAAAGAAGAACCAGCCCGACTACATCGTCGCCGAGTTCTTCTACGGCTTTAACACCTACTACCAGGCAGTCAACATCAGCAACCTCGATGTGCTGCTTAACTCGCTGGTGAAGTACTCGCCCGATACAAAAGTGATTGTGCTTGTGGCGAAGGATCAGCGACAGTATGTCGACAAGCTCAACGAGATCGTACCGTTGCACAGTGTGCTCACCCTTCCCGTCACACCCGACCAGCTCAAACCGCTCCTGACATGACCAAGATCGACCTCGACCACTTCCGTCAGCGACTACTAGAACGACAGGCAGAGCTGCAGAGTGTTGAGGAGATCGGCCATGAAGCGGCCGCCACCGTGGAACTCGACCAGAGCGCCGTTGGACGCCTCTCTCGAATGGACGCGATGCAGGCACAGGCCGTCTCACAGGAGATGGAACAACGCCGTACCCTCGAGCTACAACGTATCAAAGCGGCATTGGCACGCATCGAGAGCGGCGACTACGGCTACTGCCTACGCTGCGATGAACCAATCAACCCACACCGACTTGAAATCGACCCTTCCGCCACACTCTGCATCCAGTGCGCCGAGAAATCATAACCAGACTCATCGACTACCATCAGGAGCAGAACCGATGAACAGAGCGCTATCGTGGACTGCACTTCTGCTTGGTGGGCTGGCGGCCGTCATCGGCATTGTATTCATAGTACTCTATAGTCTGGAGGCGTTCGTCTACAGGATCGGAGAACCCGACCAATCACTTCTATTCTGGTATCTACCGATACTCTTCCTCGGTATTATCGCGCTCTTATTCGGCACCCGCTCAGTAAGGTGGGGACTCAAACATTTACGCTCTTCTACCGATTAACTATGGACACTCTCGAACCGCTCACTCTTACGCTCGATACCGCGCAGACCAACAAACTTTGCCAACAGATCGAGACGAGCACCAACAGTGCTGCACAGAGAGTCGCCGCGCTCGTCACCCTGCAGACCTTCATCTCAGCCACCAGCGACAGCGCAATACACGGCGGAGAGAACTACACCACCATCCGTAACATCATCGACGACCACACCGAACGTGCCCGCCGAACACTGATGGTTGAACAGGGCGAAGCCTTGAAGGTGGCTGTGGCGAAGCGAGATGTAGCTTCTATCGCTCACATCTACACCCCACTCTCACGCAGCGGTTTCTGGAAAGTAATGGAACAGTTGGCAGAGAGCACTGAGAAACCTACGCTAGAGAATGCAGCAAGCTGGTGCAAACAATGGTGCACAGAAACAAAACAGCGGGGCGAAGCCGCCAGCCCCTACCCCGATGCCATCAACTTCAAGGGTGCCGACATTGATATCGCCGAGTACACGGCCATGGGCGATCTCAACAACTTCCTGCAGAACCTGGTCAACCAATAAAAACCGTAGCCCGGATGAAGCAACGCGAAATGTACCGGAGGTTCGAGTCCTTTAGGGCAATCCGGGAATTAGATAAATCACTTCCTCGGATAGTTTTCACTCCATACGGGCTACTTGCCGTAATACAGCCTTGAGTCCTCTTACATCCACTTGATTTTATATGGCCTGTGGTAGATTCTGAGCAAACAGATCACGTCAACATTACCCACGCTATAACAATAAACGAAGAGGCAGGAAGCCCAATGAAGACGAATCCATCCAGAACCACCCAACTCGAAACAACCACACCCAGCATCAAAATGGATGCTCCGTTAGCCTTTTCATTTAGGCTCCGTTTTCTGGAGTCAACCCCTTGTTTTCAAACAACCCAGATTTATACACCCTAAATGCTCCGTTTGTAATGGAGCTTTTAGGGTGTCTAATAATAGTCATGTGTAAAAAGTGGATGCACATCGGGGAGTCGCTATTTTTGCGGAAGCTTGTTTTGGGCGTCCAAGCCCAAGCAAGCGGCAAATACTTAACGCGACCGTTTATGCCTACGGCGCCCC